>NZ_JAAKZW010000400.1 GCF_011044995.1 Streptomyces mesophilus
GCCCGCACCCGCCCCGAACGGGCTGCCCTGGGGCGTGGCCCTGATGGCGGTCGGCCTGTCCGTCGAGCTGTACGCGGCCGGCGCCGAGAGCAGCGGACTGCCACTGCCCGGGCGCCTGGTGTCGACCCCGGCCGGTGTGCTCGCCGGCTGGGCGGTCACGGCCCTTGGCCTCGCCTTCGCGGGCCCGGGCCTGACCTATCTGAGCGGGCGTCTGCTCCAGGCGTGGCGGCCGGGTGCCGCGCGACTGCTCGCCGGCCGGGTGCTGCAGGAGGAGGCGGCGCGCATCGGGCGGCCGCTCGGCGTGGTGTGCGCGGTGGTGTCCGGCGTGATCGCGGCGCTTTCCCTGTACGGGGGTCCCGCGACGTCCTTCGGACCGCTCACCGCTCTGGGCGGCTCCCTGGTGGCGGGCTGCACGGTGCTCGCGCTCCTGACGGCGGCCGTCGAGGCCCGGCAGGCCCGGGCGCACACGACGGCGGCGCTGCTTCGGCTCGGGGCTCCCGTGTCGCTCCTGCGGACCGCGGTGGCGCTCCGGATCGTGGCGCTGCTCACCGTCTTCGGGCCGCTGACCTGCGCCATCGCGCTTCTCGCTGCGGCCCCGATGGCAAGCTGAAAAGATTCTCCCGAGCGGCCGATGAGTTCTCGGACGGCCCGCCGTCTATCCCTGCGTAACGAACATCAGCGATCACATCGATAACAGGAGCGGACGACATGGCGGACAACGCGTACCAGCAGATGGTCTTCATCAACCTCGCCACCAAGGACATCGACGCGGCGAAGAAGTTCTACACGGAGCTCGGCTACACCATCAACGAGCAGTTCAGCGATGAGAACACCGCCTCCGTGGTGATCAGCGACAGCATCGTGATCATGTTGCTCGCCGAGCAGAAGTTCGCCGAGTTCGCCTCGAAGCCGATCTCGGACTCCGCCGTGGCCAACGAGGCCCTGATCTGTCTGAGCGCCGAGAGCCGCGCGGCGGTCGACGAGCTCTGCGACCGTGCGCTCGCGGCCGGCGGCACGCACGCCAAGGACCCGCAGGACTTCGGCCAGATGTACGGCCGCTCCTTCCAGGACCCCGACGGCCACCACTTCGAGGTCATGTGGATGGACCCGGCGATGGTCCAGGGCTGATCCTGGGACCATGACCGGAGTCGCAGGCACCCCGACCGGCCTCACCCAGGGCACCCGCACCCCGGGCGGTATCGGCGAATCGACGCTCAGGCCCGACGGGACGCTCAAGACCACCGGCGAGTTCGCCTTCGCCTCGGACCTGTGGCACGAGGACATGCTGTGGGGCCACACCCTGCGCGCCCCGCACGCCCATGCACGGATCATCCGCCTGGACATCGGCCCCGCACTTCAAGTGCCCGGTGTCCAGGCGGTTTTGACGTACGGGGATCTCGTGCACGCGAAGACCTACGGTCTGGAGATCACCGACCAGCCGGTGCTGTGCGACGGCCGGGTCCGTTTCCACGGTGAGCCCGTGGCGCTGGTCGCCGCCGATCATCCGGAGACCGCGCGCAGGGCCGCCGAACGGATCGTCGTCGAGTACGAGGTGCTGCCCGCCGTCACCGACGAGGCCACGGCGACCGCGCCGGACGCACCCGTACTGCATCCGGACCGCGACGACGCACACGTCCGTCATGTACCGCATCCCAACATCGTCCACCGCCAGCCGGTCGTCCGCGGCGATCTGGCGGCGGCCCGGGCGCGGGCGGATGTGATCGTGGCCGAGGACTATGAAGTCGGCATGCAGGACCAGGCGTTCCTCGGCCCCGAGTCCGGGCTCGCGGTGCCGGCCGAGGACGGCGGGATCGATCTCTACGTCTCCACGCAGTGGCTGCATGTCGACCGCAAGCAGATCGCGCCCGTGCTCGGACTGCCCGAGTCGAAGGTGCGCCTGACGCTTTCCGGAGTGGGCGGGGCGTTCGGCGGGCGCGAGGACCTCTCGATGCAGGCGCATGCGGCCCTGCTCGCGCTGCACACTGGCCGGCCGGTGAAGATGGTCTACAACCGGTACGAGTCCTTCTTCGGCCATGTCCACCGCCATCCGGCGAAGCTCCACTACGAGCACGGGGCCACCCGGGACGGCAAGCTGACGCACGTGACGGCGCGGATCGTGCTCGACGGCGGCGCCTACGCCTCCTCGACCCCGGCGGTCGTCGGCAACGCGGCCTCACTGGCCCTCGGTCCCTACGACTGCGAGACCGTCGCCGTCGAGGCGCTCGGGCTCTACACCAACAACCCGCCCTGCGGCGCGATGCGCGGCTTCGGGGCGGTGCAGGCCTGTTTCGCGTACGAGTCCCAGATGGACCGTCTCGCTCTTGAACTCGGCCTGGATCCGGTCGAGTTCCGGCAGCGCAACGCCATGTCCCAGGGCTCGGTGATGCCCACGGGCCAGACCGTCGACGCCCCGGCGCCGGTCGCCGAGCTGCTGCGCAGGGTGCGCGAGATGCCACTGCCTCCCCAGGCCCAGTGGACGGCGGCCGGCTCAGCCGCCGACCTGCGGGAGCTGCCCGGCGGGCTGTCCAACACCACACACGGTGAGGGCGTCGTCCGCGGCATCGGCTACGCGGTCGGCATCAAGAACGTCGGCTTCTCCGAGGGCTTCGACGATTTCTCGACCGCGCGGGTGCGGCTCGAAGCAGTCGCCGGGGAGCCGGTGGTGACCCTGCACACCGCGATGGCCGAGGTGGGCCAGGGCGGGGTGACGGTGCACGCGCAGATCATCCGTACGGAACTGGGCGTCTCGCAGGTGACGCTGCGGCCGGCCGACACCTCGGCGGGCAACGCGGGCTCGACCTCGGCGTCACGGCAGACGTATGTGACCGGGGGCGCGATCAAGCACACCTGCGAGGCGGTACGGGAGGCCGTACTGACCCTGGGGCGGCGGAAGTTCGGCTGGCCGTCTGCCGACGGGCTGCGGCTCGCGGGCGGCAAGGTGGTCGGGGCCGACGGTGAGGCGCTGGCCGGTCTCGTCGACGTACTGGAGGACGAGGCCGTCGACCTGGAACTGGAGTGGCGGCACCGGCCCACCGAGCCCTTCGATCCGGTGACCGGGCAGGGCAACGGGCATGTGCAGTACTCGTTCGCGGCGCATCGCGCGGTCGTGGAGGTGGACGTCGAGCTCGGCCTGGTGAAGGTGGTCGAGCTGGCCTGCGCGCAGGATGTCGGCAAAGCGCTCAATCCCCTTTCCGTCCTCGGACAGATCCAGGGTGGCTCGACACAGGGGCTCGGTCTCGCGGTGATGGAGGAGATCGTCGTGGACCCGGCAACATCCCTGGTCCGCAACCCGTCCTTCACCGACTACCTGATCCCGACCATCCTCGACACCCCACCCATCCCGGTCGACCTCCTCGAACTCGCCGACACCCACGCCCCATACGGCCTCCGCGGCGCGGGCGAGGCCCCGACCCTCTCCTCGACGCCGGCCATCGTGTCGGCGATCCGGCAGGCAACGGGGAGGGCGCTGCGACGGGTGCCGGTGCGGCCGGAGCACATCACCTTCAGCCCCTAATCAGCCACTCATCAGCCACTCATCAGCCCCTGCGGCGCTTGAGCAGATCCGAACGAAGTTCGGATGCCGGGGGTCCGGGGG
>NZ_JAAKZW010000401.1 GCF_011044995.1 Streptomyces mesophilus
CCCGCACCCACCGCCCCCGCATCCCCCGCTGGCTGCGCCGCACCAGCGGACCCCTGCTGCTGCTCGGCCTGTGGCAACTCCTCAGCTCCACCGGCGTACTGACCGCCGAAGTGCTCGCCTCGCCCGGCACCATCGCCGGGGTCGCCCGCGATCTGCTCGCCGACGGTTCGCTCACGCAGGCCATGGGTGTCTCGCTGCAACGGGTCGCGGTCGGGCTGCTTTTCGGCGCCGTCATCGGGATCACGCTCGCCCTGCTCTCCGGGCTCTTCCGGATCGGCGAGGACCTGGTGGACGCCGGGATGCAGATGCTGCGGACGGTGCCCTTCGTCGGACTGATCCCGCTGTTCATCATCTGGTTCGGGATCGGCGAGGTGCCGAAGATCGCCATCATCACGCTCGGCGTGGTCTTCCCGCTCTACCTCAACGCGTACGCCGGGATCCGCGGCGTCGACGCCCAGCTGATCGAGGCCGGACAGTCACTGGGCCTGTCCCGCTGGGGACTTGTCCGCCACGTCGTCCTGCCGGGCGCCCTGCCCGGCGCGCTCACCGGACTGCGCTACGCGCTCGGGGTCGCCTGGCTCGCGCTCGTCTTCGCCGAACAGGTCAACGCCGACGCGGGGATCGGGTTCCTGATGATGCAGGCCCGCGACTTCCTGCGCACCGACGTGATCGTCGTCTGCCTGATCGTCTACGCCTTCCTCGGCCTGCTCGCCGATCTCGCCGTCCGCACCCTCGAAAGGCTGCTCCTGCAATGGCGACCGACCTTCACCGGCCAGTGACCGGCACATCCGCGGCGGTACGGGTCGAGGGACTCAGCCGCACCTTCGACGGCCGCCGCATCATCGACGACCTCGAACTCACGGTGCAGCCGGGCGAGTTCGTTGCCCTGCTCGGACGCAGCGGCTGCGGGAAGTCCACCCTCCTGAAGATCCTCGCCGGCCTCGACCGCGAGATCGACGGCACCGTGCTCGTGCCGCGGCGCAGGGCCACGGCGTTCCAGGCGCCGCGCCTTCTGCCCTGGAAGAAGGTGTGGCGCAACGTGCTGCTCGGGCTCCCGGGCCGCCCCGGCCGCGAGGTGGCCGAACAGGTGCTCGCCGAAGTGGGGCTCTCCCACCGCGCCGACGCCTGGCCCAAGACACTCTCCGGCGGCGAGGCCCAACGCGGCTCGCTGGCCCGTGCGTTGGTTCGCGAACCCGATCTGCTGCTGCTCGACGAACCCTTCGGCGCCCTGGACGCCCTCACCCGGCTCAAGGCCCAGCACCTGGTCGGCGAGGTGTGGCAGCGGCGCGGCTGCGCGGTGCTCCTGGTCACCCATGACGTGGAGGAGGCGGTGCTGCTCGCGGACCGGGTCCTGGTGATGGAGGACGGAGTGATCGCCCACGAGGTCAACGTCGGCCTCGACCGCCCCCGCTCCCTCACCGACCCGCGGTTCGCGGCCCTGCGCGGGGAACTGCTCAATCGGCTCGGCGTCGGCCCCGTGCACGCTGCCTGACCTTCAACCCCTGTACGAGCACCCGGACTCGCACCCGGACTCGCACCCGTACGAACCCCCGTACGAACCCCCGTACAAGCAAAGGGACATCGCCATGCGCACGCGCCGTATCCTGCCCGCCCTGCTCCTCCCTCTCGCCCTCCTCGCCACCGCCTGCGGTGGCTCCTCCTCCGCCGACACCGGGGGTGACGGCACCGACGGCAAGGGCTCGCTCACGCTCAACGTCGGTGACCAGAAGGGCGGTTCGGAGGCCGTGCTGCGGGCCGCCGGGGAACTCGACGATCTCGACTACAAGATCAAATGGTCCACGTTCACCTCCGGGCCACCCCTCCTCGAAGCCGTCAACGCCAAGGCCGTGGACATCGGAGCGGTCGGCAACACACCGCCGGTCTTCGCGGCCGGCGCCGGCTCGAAGATCACCGTGGTGGCCGCCACCCACGGCAGCCCCGCGGGCGAGGCGATCCTCGTACCGGAGGACTCACCGCTCGAGCGCCCCGAGCAGCTCGAGGGCAAGTCCGTCGCCGTCGCGCAGGGCAGCTCGGCGCACTTCCAGCTGATCTCCGCCCTGAAGAAGGCGGGACTGACCCTCGAGGACATCAAGGTCAGCTATCTGCAACCGGCCGACGCACTCGCCGCGTTCAACGGCGGCAAGGTGGACGCCTGGGCGGTCTGGGACCCGTACACCTCGCAGGTGCTCACCGCGAAGCAGGGCAAGGTCCTCACCGACGGCGAAGGCGTCGTCAACGGGCTGAGCTTCCAGGTGGCGTCACCCTCCGCGCTGAAGGACAAGAAGAAGTCGGCCGCGATCGAGGACTACCTGGCGCGGCTGCGGCGGGCCCAGGACTGGGTGTTCGCCCACCCCGAGGAGTGGGCGAAGGTCTGGGCGAAGGACACCGGACTGCCCTACGAAGCCGCCCTCGCGGCCGTGCAGCGCTCCAACGGCACCCGGGTCCCGGTCGCCGTCGACAAGGCCGCCATCGCCTCCGAACAGCAGATCGTCGACACCTTCGCCGACTTGAAGCTGATCCCTCGCAAGGTCACCTTCGCCGACTTCGTGGACCCGCGCTTCAACGGCGACCTGCCGCCCTCCACCACCCCGGCCCGCACCTACACGGAGAAGTGACATGACCGTCCACCTGCACTGGTTCCTGCCCACCGGCGGCGACGGCCGCACCCTCGTCGACCGGCACGCCTACACCGACGGCGGCATCAAGCGCTCCCGGATCACCCCCATCAGCGGGGTGCGGGCGCCCGACATCGAGTACCTGGCCCAAATCGCCAAAGCCGCCGAACAGTTGGGCTTCGAGGCCGTCCTCACCCCGACCGGCACCTGGTGCGAGGACGCCTGGCTCACCACGGTCGCGCTGGCCCAGCACACGGAGCGGCTGAAGTTCCTGGTGGCGTTCCGGCCCGGCGTGATCTCACCGGTGCTCGCCGCGCAGATGGCGGCCACCTACCAGCGCATCACGCGCGGCCGGCTGCTGCTCAACGTGGTGACCGGTGGCGACTCCACGGAGCAGCGCCGCTTCGGCGACCATCTCGGCCACGATCAGCGCTATGCCCGTACGGACGAATTCCTCTCCGTCGTACGGGGAGCATGGAGCGGTCTCCCGTACGACTTCACGGGCGAGCACTACCGCGTGGACGGCGCCCTGACCGCACTGCCGCCCGACCCGCTCCCGCAGATCTTCTTCGGCGGGTCCTCGCCGGCCGCGGGACCGGTCGCGGCGCGGCACTCGGATGTGTATCTGACCTGGGGTGAACCGCCGGAGCAGGTCAAGGAGAAGATCGACTGGATCCGGGGGCTCGCGGAGGCGGAGGGGCGCACGGTCCGTTTCGGGATCAGGCTGCACTCGATCTCGCGCGACTCGTCCGCGGAGGCCTGGTCGGTGGCGCACCGGCTGCTCGACGACCTGGACACGGAGACGGTCGCGGCGGCCCAACAGGCGCTCGGCCGCAGCGAGTCGGTGGGCCAGCAGCGGATGCTCGCGCTGCACGGAGGCAGCCGGGACCGCCTCGAGATCGCACCGAACCTGTGGGCCGGGGTGGGGCTGGTGCGGGGT
>NZ_JAAKZW010000402.1 GCF_011044995.1 Streptomyces mesophilus
CGGGGGTATGGCGCGGGCGGCGGCGAGGAGGGGGTGGAGGTCGGTGATGGTGGTGTGGCAGCCGGCTGCTTCCAGGCGGGAACGGGTGCGTTCGTCGCGGGCGTAGCCGATGGTCGTGATGCCGAGGGTTTCCGCTGCTTCGAGTTCGGCGACCGACGATGTGATCAGCAGGGCGTCGGACGGTGTGCAGCCCGCGGCGGCGAGGGCGCGGCGCAGGCAGTCGGGGTGGGGCATCAGGCGGGTGAGATCGGTGGTGCGGCCGTGGACTCCGCCGCGCAGCGTGCCGCCCAGGCCGCGGGAGTCCAGATACGTGGAGACGACGACGGGGTCGACGTCGGTCACGATGCCGACGATCCGGCCCTGGGCATGCAGGGTGCGGATCAGCGGATCGGCGTGCGGGGTCGGGAAGCTGGACGTCACGGTGCGCAGTTCGCTCTGCGTCAGCTGTTCGGCCACGGTCGGGGCCAGGCGGTGGTGGGCGATGGCGCGGAGCAGGTCGAGCGGGTGGGCATAGCCCTCGGACGGGTTGATGGGGGTGCCCTTGAGGAGGCGGTCGCCGCGCAGGGCTTCGTCGGGATGGCGCAACTCGGTGATCGTCCGGGCGAGTTCGCGGCTGATCGAGGTAGCGGTGTGCTGGGCGTACAGCCGGACGACGGGGCCGTCGAAGCTGAGGAGGACGACGCGGGCGGTGGAGAGGGCGTCGGAGAGGGGGGAGCTGGAGGGCGTCTGGTTCGGGGGCGGCTGGTGCTGCGCATGCGGGCGCTGCGGTCCGGTCGGCTGTGGTTGTGATGGTGGCCGCGGTTCCGTTGAGGGCTGGGCCTGTTCCTGCGGTGGCATGGGTGCGGGTTGCTGCGGCGTGACCTGCGGTGGCTCTTCGGCGGTCCGGGGTGGAGGCGCCGTGGTCGACAGGCGGATGGCGTGGCTGACGGTCAGGCCGGGCACCGGCCATGGGGCGAAGTGCGCTTCCTGTACGGCCTGTTGGGCGGCGCCCAGGCGGGCGACGGTGTAGCGGCGGGTGATGCGGGCGAGCTGCCGGGAGAGGTGCTCGAACAGGGGAGTCGCCACGGAGGTGACATCGGAGTAGGCGAAGGCGATGGCGTCGGAGACCTGCCAGGACAGTTCGACGGAGGCCGTGAAGGGGAGCGTCGCGGCGCTGGGAAGAGGGAGTTCGCGCCACTCCTGGTGAGGGGTGAGGTCGACCTCGTAGTAGCGGGTGACGTCCGCCGCGTGGAGGTCGGGGTCGTGGATGTCCTCGTCCTCGTCGAGATAGACCACGGCGGTGGTCGCGGAGTTGACCTTGGGGATCTCGGTGCCCGGGATCGTGAACGGCCCCTGGAGCAGGTCGCGGGCCGGTTCCCGCTCGCGCCCCGCCGACTCGGCCGACTCGGGCGGCTCGGACGACTCGGACGGCTCGTTTGCGATGACGCCCTCGAAGGACTGGGTCGCGAGGGGCTCGGGCGCCACCCAGTGGACGTATGCCACCACCTCGCCCTGCTCCGACACAGGTGTGAAGCCGCTGGGTGACAGGGGTACGGCCCCGCTCAGGGCCTCCTCGTACAAGGGCGGTGAGAGGATCACGAGGGCGTCGCCGGGGACGGGAGCCATGTGCTGTGCCAGCGAGGACGGGCCCAGGTGGCCGACCGGCCGGGCGTTGTGCCAGAACATCACGCGCAGGCTGACCTGCGTCGGCAACTCGCGCTGCAGCCGCGCCAGTTCGGCGAGCAGTGTGGGCAGGAGCGGAAGCACCGAGGTGCCCGGCTCGGTGATCACGAGATAGCCGTTGGTGCGGGCGAGCAGTTCGTGCGCGTCGGGGGCGAGTACGTCTCGGGCGAGCAGATCGTTGACGAAGCGGCCCACGACGCTCTGGGCTCGCTCGTTGTCGTCGGGAGTCCCGGCGATGAACTCGAAGACGATGGCGGAGCGCTCGCGTTCCGGTGAGGCGAGCAGTTCGCGGTAGAGCTCGTCGTGCAGACCAAGCAGCGTCGTGTCGGGGTTCGGTCCGTCGAGGCGCAAGCGGTATTCCTCGTACGACTCGATCGCCTCGCCGATGCGGCCGAGGTGGCGCAGGGCGAGCATGTGCAGGCGGCGGAAGTCCTGGTGGTCGGGGTGGCGGGCGAGCAGGTAGGTGAGGTCGATCGCGGCCCGCTCGTAGTCGCCGAGGTCGAGGTCGGCCTCGGAGCGGGAGACGAGGAGTTGGAGGCGCAGGGCGCGCAGGGTGGCCCGCATACGGCGGGCGGCCGGGCCGGGGATGCCGGGCAGGGGTTCGTCCTCGAAACCGTCGAGGGCCGACTGGATCATGGACCGTCTGGTCCGGGTGTCGTCGGTGTCCTGAGGATCGCCGGCCCGGTCCACCACGGCCCGGATGGCGTGGACGTCGATCTGGGCGGGGCAGGCGAGCACGGCAAAGCCCCCGGGGCCGCTGGCGATCACGCCGGGGCCCAGGACGCGCATCAGCTCGTCAAGGTGGTGATGGAACTCTTCGGCAGTCCGAGGCCGCTCCTCGAGGCCGAGCGAGAGATCGACGGCCGGGACACTTCTGCCGTACCGCTCAAGGAGGATGACCAGACAGGCCTGCGTATCGGGGGACAGCTGGTCCGCCGCCGGGCACAACTGGGTTCCGATGAGCTGGAACTGGGGGGCCTGCGCCGCTGCCCGCTGGGTGATCGGTTCGAACTCGGCTGACGCGAGCAGCGAGATGAGTGCGTCGGGGCCGCGGTCGATGTCGCGGGTGGCCGGGTGCACTCCGGACAGCACCTGCCAGTCCGTCAGCGACCAGGGCGAGAAGCTCTTGAACCCGCCCAGATCCCTCAGCATGAGGCGCAGGTGCGACGCGTCCTCCCGCGGCGGGTGGGCCGGTGCGCCGTCCAGGAATCCGGTGAGCTTGACCGTCCCGTCCGACGCGTCGATCAGTACGTCGGCGGGCCTGAGCGGGCCGTGCCCCAGCGACTGTTCATGAGCGGCCGCGAGCGCCCGGGCCGTATGGGCGGCCAGCCGAGCCAACAGCCAGAAGGGCAGCGGGCCGTCCGCACCACGCAGCACGTCGCCCAGGCTGACGCCGTCCACGTATTCCTGGGCGACGTAGGGGACACCGCGCTCGTAGACGTAGTCGTAGGTCCTGACGAGGTGGGGGTGATTCAACGAGCGCAGCAGGTGGGCGCGCTGCCGGAAGGCTCGCTCCTCAGGGCTGTCGGGGTGCAGCTGGCGGAGAGCCCGCAGCAGGACGTCACGGCCCTCCAGCACGTCGCGCGCGAACCAGGCCTGCCGCCCACCGGTGCCGATCGCACGCATCGGCACGTACCGTCCTGCGATCAGCTCCCCGGGTGACGCCGCCGCGGCAGGGCGCCCGCCCATCCGCCGCACACTCTCCGCCCGCACCGAGGCGACCTCCCCGCCCC
>NZ_JAAKZW010000403.1 GCF_011044995.1 Streptomyces mesophilus
GGCACCCGCCGCGGCACCGGCCGCCCCCGTCGACCGCGTCGCCCAGCTCACCGCGCTCGCCGACCTGAAGGCCCAAGGCCTCCTGACGGACGAGGAGTTCGCCGCCGAGAAGGCCCGGGTGCTCGGCGCCTGAGCCGCCTCCGCGGTCGAGCCCCGCCCCGTACCGCCGGAGCACTCACCCCCGTACCGCCGAAGCGAAAATCCCCGCGAGCCGCCACGCCTTCCCGTCCGCCGTCAGCCGCCGCATCGCCGGCGCCGCGCGGCGTGGGCGAACTCCCGGTAGGTCCAGCGCTGTTCGCGGTAGACCACCGCCTCCCTGTCTTCGGCGGTCCCGGCCGAGCGGACCGCGCTGTCCGGCAGGGAGCTGAGGTGCGTCACATTCTCCTGACCATGGCGTGAAGCTCTGAACCATGGTTCACTTCTTTCGTGGCCTACCGCAAGACCCCCGCCGAGATCAGTCGCCTCGAAGCCGCCCGCGAGCGCCTGATCGGCTGCGCCACCGAGGTCGTCGCCGACGTGGGCTGGTCCCAGGCGTCCGTGAACGCCGTCGCGGACGCGGCCGGGATCGCGGCCGGCTCGGTGTACCAGCACTTCCCGTCCAAGGCGGCGCTCGCCGTCGAGGTGTTCCGGCGCGCGGCCGGGCGCGAGGTGGAGGTGCTCGGCGAGGTGCTCGGCGGCGCCGGCGATCCCGTCGAGCGCCTCAGCCGCGGCGTCGACGTCTTCGCCCGGCGCGCCCTGGAGAACCGGGGCCTGGCCTACGCCCTGCTCGCCGCCCCCGCCGAACCGGCCGTCGGCGCCGAGCGCCTCGACTTCCGGCGCCGCTACCGTGCGCTGTTCGCCGAGGTCGTACGGGAGGGGGTGGCGGCCGGCCAACTGCCGCCGCAGAACGCCGAGATCACCGCGGCCGCGCTGACCGGAGCGATCGGCGAGGTCCTCGTCGACCCGCTCGCCGCCGCCGACGAGAACGCCACACAGCAGCTCCTCGCCGACCTCACCGCCGCGGCCCTGCGCTGCGCGGGCGCGCCCACCGCCTGACGACTTCCCGCGCGGCGCCCACCCCGCCTGCACGGGCGCCCACTGCCTGACGATCACCCATGGAGGCCCCGATGCCCAGCACTCCCGCCGGCGCGACGCACGAAGTCACCAATCAGGCACCGCCGTTGACCGGTCACAACCCGGCAGAGGACGCCGTACTTCTCGAGGGGATACGCCGCGAGGGCGCCGAGTGGCATATCGAGGAGCTGCGCCGTTTCGGCAAGCTGGTCGGCAGCGAGGAGGCCCGTACCTGGGCCGACCAGGCCAACCGCCACGAGCCCGAACTGCGCACCCACGACCGCTACGGCCACCGCATCGACGAGGTCGACTTCCACCCCGCGTACCACTCGCTCCTGACCGCCACGGTCGGTGCGGGCGCGGCCGGTTCGGCCTGGGCCGACGAACGGCCCGGCGCGCATGTCGCCCGCGCGGGCACCTTCATGCTCGCCACGATGATGGAGCAGGGCCACATGTGCCCGGTCTCCATGACGTACGCCGTCATCCCCGCGCTGCGCCGCGCGCCCGAACTCGCCAAGGTCTACGAGCCGTTGCTCACCAGCCGCACGTACGACCCGGGCCTGCGCACGCCCACCGGGAAGCAGGGCCTGCTCGCCGGAATGGGCATGACGGAGAAGCAGGGCGGCACGGACGTCCGCGCGAACACCACCACCGCGACCGAACAGGCCGACGGCACCTGGCGGTTGCGCGGCCACAAGTGGTTCACGAGCGCCCCGATGAGCGACCTCTTCCTGGTCCTCGCCCAGGCGCCCGGCGGCCTTTCCTGCTTCCTCCTGCCGCGCGTCCTGCCCGACGGCACCCGCAACACCTTCCGTATCCAGCGCCTCAAGGACAAGCTCGGCAACCGCTCCAACGCGTCCAGCGAGCCCGAGTTCGACGACACCGTGGCCTGGCTCGTGGGCGATGAGGGCCGTGGCGTGCGCACCATCATCGACATGGTCACCATGACCCGCCTCGACTGCGTGCTCGGTTCCGCGGCCCACATCCGCGAATCCCTCGCCCAGGCCGCCCACCACACCCGCCACCGCTCCGTCTTCGGCGTCGAGCTCATCGACCAGCCGCTGATGCGCAACGTCCTGGCGGACCTCTCCCTCGAATCCGAAGCGGCCACGACCCTGGGCCTGCGCCTCGCGGGCGCGGCGGACCGCGCCCAGGGCGGCGACGCCTTTGAGAAGGCCTTCCTGCGCCTGGCCACCGCGGTCGGCAAGTACTGGGTCTGCAAGCGCCAGCCGGCCTTCGTCGCCGAGGCCCTGGAGTGCCTCGGCGGCAACGGCTACGACGAGGCCTCGGGCATGCCGCGCCTGTACCGGGAGGCCCCGCTCAACGGCATCTGGGAGGGCTCCGGGAACGTCAACGCCCTTGATCTCCTACGGGTGTTGACCCGCGAGCCCGAGTCCCTGGAGGCGTTCCGTACGGAGGTGGAGGCGGCGTCCGGCGCGGACTCCCGCCTCGACACCGCCTGGCGCGAGCTCCAGGGCCAACTGGTCCTGACCGAGGACGCCCAGCTGCGCGCCCGCCATCTCGTCGAGCGTGCGGCCCTCGTCCTCCAGGGCTCTCTCCTCGTCCGCCACGCGCCCCCCGCCGTGGCCGACGCCTTCTGCGCCTCCCGCCTGGCGGGCGACTCGGGCTTCGCCTTCGGCACGCTGGCCGCGGGGTCGGACTTCGCGGGACTCCTCGACCGCCTCCCGGCGTGAGCGACGGCCCGCCGGTTCACCGGGCCCGCCCCGGCGCCTCCCACTCCTCCTTGTGCCCGAACCCCTTCGCGTTGTCGATCACCCGCAGCCAGTCCGGCACGACCTCCCACAACGCGGCCGACCCCACGGCCCTTGCGAGCCGCGGGTCTTCGGCCACGTACGGGAAGGCGCGCAGGTAGGCGGCGCGAGCGCCCTCCAGCCCACCCTCGGCCACCCGCCGGCACGCCCCGCGCCCCTGCACTCCGCTGATCGTCGTCCACGTCTGCTGATCCGCCTGAACGGTGAACGCCACCCGGGCCGCGGGGGACCGCTCGGCGAGAGCCGCACCGTGGGTGGTGGACGGGGACGAGAGGAAGAGCAGGGTGCCCGCATCCGAGAGGGCGTAGAACACGGCACACGCCTGCGGGTCGCCGGCGTCATCCACGTACGCGAGATTCAGGGTGCTGTGCGCGGCAAGCGCCCGCAGGTAGGGGGCGGGCGGGCACGAGTTCGTCTCTCCATCGCTCACCCGGCCAGGGTGCCTCATCCCCGGCCCGGCGGGGGTGCGGTCTCGCTGCCGGGTGCGGGCCGGTTGCGCCTGCGGCGGGCACCTTTTCCCCTACCCGCCCCTTCCCGAAAC
>NZ_JAAKZW010000404.1 GCF_011044995.1 Streptomyces mesophilus
TCTTCCGGGGGAGGCTCCGGTACGCCTTCCGGGGCGGGTGCGTCGTCTGCGGCCGCCGATCCTACGTCTGTCTCTGCTGTTGTCCGGACGGACGGCGTTGCCCGTACGGACGGCGTTGCCCGTACGGACGGCGTTGCTCTGTCCGAACTCGTGGCGCGGGCGCGTGAGTTGCGCGACCAGGGGCACCCGCAGGCCCCGCTCGCCTGGGAGCGGGTGGCCGAGGCACTCGGTACGGAGGAGCCCGACAGTGCGTTCCTCGCGGCCGAGCTCCTGGAGCACCGGGCGGTGGCCGCCGCCAAGGCCGGAGCACCGGACGCGGGTGCGCTGCTGCGCAGCTGCCGCGACGCCCACCGGGACGCCGGCCACGATGCACGGACCGCGCTCATGGAGCTGCACCTGGCGGTGCACGCCGCGGCGTCGGGCGACTCACCCGACGCCGTCCGCACACAGCTGGAGGCGGCGATGCGCGCCGCCAGGGAGCTGTGGTCGAACGCGTGGTGGGAGCGCCGCACGGCCCAGGCCTCACTGACGAACATCCGTGTCCAGGCCCATCTGCGCAGACAGACGGCGAGCCCGGAAGCCACCGGCCTGCCCACGAGCCCGGAAGCCACCGCCCTGTCCGGCGATACGCCACCGGGGTCGGGGCCGGGCGGCACTCTCAGCACCGTCGACCGTCAGTACCAGGGCGCGTTGATGGAGTTCGTCGCGACCACGCCGGACGTTCCGCCGACGCACGAGGGCGTCACCGCCGCCTCGCTCTGCGACCTCATCGCCGAGGCCGAGGGCGAGCTGGCCCAACTCGCCCTCGAGGAAGGCGATACGCAGCGCGCCGATGAGCTCCTGGCCTCCGCGGCCACCCGTGTCCTCGCCGCCGACCGGCCCTGGGACGCGGCGCACCCCCTCGCCGTGCGGGCCGGCCTGCTGGCCGCACTCGGGCGGCCCGACGAGGCCGAACAGTGCGCCCGCGCCGCCCTCGACGCCGCCGAACTCACCGCCCCCGAACAGCAGGGCACCGTACGCCTCACCCTGGTGGACGTGCTCCTGCGGCGGGACCAGGCCGAGGAGGCGGTGGAGCACGCCATCGACGCCGCGCACTGGTTCGACCAGGCCGGTCTCGAAGCCGAGGGCGGAGCCGAGGCCCGCCGCCTGCTCGCCGAGGCCTACCGGGCTCAGGGCCGGACGCCCGAGGCAGCCGAAGTGCTGCAGTCGGCGCTGCCCGACCTGATCCGCCGGGGCCCGGAGGCCGAGGTGCGGGCGCGCGCCACGCTGGCCGAGCTGCTGCGCGGTCTGCGCGAACCGCGCGCGGCGGCCGAGCAGTTGCTGCGGGCGGCGGACATCTGCAAGGACTGGGACGACCCGCGGCCGCAGGCCCGGCTCGCCCTCGACGCCGCCGATTGTCTCCAGGCGGCCGGCCTCGACGAGGCGGCGGACGCGGCCTACGGGAGGGCGCTCGAGCTCTGGCGGGCGTGCGGCGACGCGGCCGGTGAGGCGCGGGTGCTCCGCGCCCTGGCATGGCGCCGCTTCCGGGGCGACGGGGACGAGGACGCGGAGTACGGGAGCCCGGAGGGACTGGCCCTGGCCCGGCCGCTCTTCGACCGCGCGCTCGCCGTCCTCGACGAGGCGGCGGACCCGGAGCTGCGCTTCGAGCACGCGCTGACCCTGGACCAGTACGCGGACATGCTGGGCGAGTACCTCGAAGAGCTGGGCTCCACCCGCGACGACGAGCCGGAGTCCACTCCCGACGACGAGCCGGAGTCCACTCCCGACGAAGAGCCAGACCCCGCCCCCGACAAGGAGCTGGTCCGCTCGGTGCTGGACCTGTACGCGCACGCGGCCGAGGAGTACGGCGCCCTCGGCGCCGCCCACCTCTCCGACCGCTTCGAGGCGCTGCACAGCCGGGTGTGGCTGGCCCGCGAGCACCTGCCCGCGGCGGAGGCCGTCGCCCTGGCGACCGAGCTGATCGACGAGCTGCGGGCCCACGGCTCCCTGGACGCACACCGGCGCGCGGACCACCTGGAGAAGTCCAGGAACACCTGGCGGAAGGGCTGACCGGCCGAGACGCACACTTCCCGGGGCGCGGGCACCGCCCCAGCAGCCCCGGGAAGCCGCACCGCCCCCGACGTACCCTGAGGACCATGCGCCTCAGCACCGTCATCCTCCCCACCACCCCTTGGCACCACGGCGGCCGCGACAAGTGGCAGCGCGCCGAGGAGCTCGGCTTCCATGCCGCGTACACCTATGACCACCTCGCCTGGCGGACCTTCCGCGACGGCCCCTGGTTCGGCGCGATTCCCACCCTCACCGCCGCCGCCACGGCGACAAGCACCCTGCGCCTGGGCACCCTCGTGACCTCGCCGAACTTCCGGCACCCCGTCACGCTCGCCAAGGAACTGATCTCCCTCGACGACATCTCCGGCGGCCGGATCACCCTCGGCATCGGCGCTGGCGGCAACGGTTTCGACGCCACCACGCTCAAGAAGCCGGGCGAGGAGCAGTGGACGCCGAAGGAGCGGGCGGACCGGTTCGCCGAGTTCGTGGCACTGCTCGACCGGCTCCTGAGCGAACCCACGGAGGTCACCGACGAGGGCACGTTCTACTCGGCGACCGAGGCGCGCAATCTGCCCGGCTGCGCCCAGTCCCCGCGCCTGCCCCTCGCCGTCGCGGCCACCGGCCCGCGCGGGCTGCGGCTCGCCGCGCGGCACGGCCAGGCCTGGGTGACCACCGGCGACCCGAAGCTGTACGAGGCCGGCACCCCCGAGCAGTCCGTCGAGGCCGTGGCCGCCCAGGTCGCCAAGCTCGGCAAGGCCTGCGCGGAGCAGGGCCGGGACGTGGCCGAGCTGGACAAGATCCTGCTCACGGGGTTCACCCCGGAGTTCAACCCGGACACCCATGCCGCCGGCGCCCATCCGCTGCGTTCGGTCGACGCCTTCGTCGAGTTCGCCCGGCCGTATGCCGCCCTCGGCTTCACCGAGCTGGTGATCCACATGCCGATCGCGGACTCGGTGTTCGCCGCCGACGAGCAGGGCTATGAGCAGATCGCGAAGGAAGCGGCCGCCCGGCTGAGCTCCTGAGCCTTGTAGGTCCTCGGCTCCGACATCGCCAACTGCGTGACGCCAGAGCCCCGGTGGGACAGAAGGCCACTCACCGGGGCTCACACCCACTCAGATGTGCACCCCCCAGGCCGGTGCCCGGGCATATACGAAACAATGACGTGGTGACGACCTCCGCAGCAGCGTGCCGTCCAGGTCCGTGGCGA
>NZ_JAAKZW010000405.1 GCF_011044995.1 Streptomyces mesophilus
CGCTCCTCGTACGCCGCCTCTCCGCCCCCCACCACCAACACCGCAGGCGCCGCCGCGATGACCTCCACCAAGAGGTCGAGGTCGGTGGTGAGTTGGGCGGTGGTGGTGCCCGGGCGGGGGGCGGAGAGGCGGCGTACGAGGAGCGTGTCGTAGGCCGCGTCCATCGCCTCCGTCACCGCGTGGCGGCGCTCGGCCCAGGTGTCGTCGGTGGCGTCGAGGAGGTCCGCGACGGCGTGCAGCGCCCCGGCCACCGCCTGCCGTTCCCCCAGGCCGGGCCGGCGCAGGGCCTGGCCGAGGGAGAGCAGCATCAGCGGGACGCCGCCGAGCAGGAACAGCAGCGGCACCTGCCACCACGGCGCCGTGGCCGGCAGACCGAGGCCCATGGCGGTGGCGAGCAGCAGGACCAGCGTGGCCATGTCGCTGATCCGGCCGATCGTCGAGACCAGACCGCTGATCAGCGCGACCACCGTGACGAGCAGGATTTGTGCCCACGCCTGGCCGTGGGTGAGCCGGCCGAGCGCTAGCCCGACCGCGCCGCCGAGTTGGGGCAGGAGCAGGGTCAGCGCCCGGGTGCGCCAGGGCGCGGCGGAGTCGTCGACGGCCGCACCGTACGCACCGAGCGCGGCCGCCGCTCCGAGGTCGGGGCGCCCGGCCAGCTGGCCCGCGGCCAGCGGAACGAGCACGCCCAGCGCGCCACGTACCACCAGCGCGCGGTCCACCGGCACGGGCCGGATCCGGACCGTGTGCCGCAGCCACGACGTGCCGCGCCCGCCGGGCCGGACCCGGACCGAGGACGCGCGCCCACCGCGGACCGCGTGCCGCAGCCACGACCTCGCGCGCCCGCCGGTCACGGCTGCGTCGAGTCCCGTGGCAGGTCCCAGACGACCCGGCGCTCGCGCGGACCGTGCAGGAGTCCCCTGGTCTGGGCGGTGATCGCGGCGAGGGCGTTGATCGTCCAGTACGCGAGCGGGTAGAGCGGCAGCAGCAGACAGGCGTACGGGAGCCGAGGGTCGAGGCGCCGCTCGACGGCCACGGCGATCGCGATCTGCAGCACCGCGACGACCGCGATCCCCACACCCCACGCGATCATCCAGCGGAACTTGGTGTCCCCGGGATGCGTCGCCCAGTGCACGACACCCCAGGCTGTGGCGATCAGCATCGTCAGGACCCAGAGATACGAGAGCAGGGCTTCGAGCGCGATCGGCCACAGGGGCCAGTGGCGGGGGCGGCAGACCGTACGGGCATGGGTGCGCAGGACCTCGCCCTGGCCGCGGGCCCAGCGGGTGCGCTGGGCCCAGATGCTGCGGACGGTCCCCGGGACCTGCATCCCGACGAGGGCGTGCGGGGCGAAGCCGGTCAGATGGCCGGCTTCCAGGAGCCGCCAGGTCAGCTCGATGTCCTCGGTGGCCATCTTCGGGTCGTAGCCGCCGACGGCGAGCACGGCGTCACGGCGGAACAGACCGAGCACTCCGGCCACCGTGCCGACCCGGCCCGCCAGGGCGTGGGTGCGGCGCATCAGGCCGATCAGCGAGGACGCCTCCAGCATCTGCATCGTGGCGAGCACTCCGCCCCGGTTGGTGACACGGGGGCTGCCGGCGACGGCCGCGTAGCGCGGGGAGCGCTGGATGCGGGCGACCAGGTGCCGGACCGCGTCGGGGTGCAGATGGGTGTCCGCGTCGGTGACCAGGACGAGGCCGTGGCGCGCGCGGCGCATGCCGTCGTTGAGCCGGTCGGCCTTGCCCAGGTTCACGCCGTCGTCGAGCACGCGCACGCGCGGGTCGTCGCCCGCCGCGTTCCGGGCGGCGGTGACCGTGGCGTCGGCCGAGCCGTCGTTGAGGATCAGGATCTCGAGGGCGGGGTAGCGCACGTCGCGCAGTGCGCGGACGCAGCGCCCGATGACCTGTTCTTCGTTGTACGCGGGAATCAGGACGCTCACACCGGGCCAGCCGCCCGGCGGTTCGGCGGGATCGGAACGCCCCTCAAGGATGCGGAAGAGCACACCGCCGACCATCCACGCGGCTCCGGTGACCACCGGATAGAAGGCGAGGAAGAGGAGGAGGACGTCAAGGACGCTCACGCCGCTCCTCCCTGTGCCGCAGGGTGATGGCCCAGAACAGGGCGAGGGCGAAGACGAGCCACGAGATCACGACGGCGAGAAGCAGCGTGCGCAGGATGTGGCTGTGGCCGAGCAGGGCGATCGCGAGGACACCCGCCGCGGCCCACACGAGTGCGCCGAGCAGGAACGCGAACAGCAGCCGGCCGCGGGAGGCGGGCCGTGCGGGCTCGAAGACGCCGCCGGAGCCGACGCCGCCGGAGCCGACGCCGCCGGAGCCGAAGCTGCCGGAGCCGAAGCTGCCGGAGTCGACGCCGCCGGAGCTGTGCCGCCCTGCGGCCATGGGCGTACCTCGCATCCATGGGTCGTCGCCGCGTGCCGCCCGGGGCCTTCTGTGGCGGCTCGCGCATCACATACGCGTCACCCTATGATCCGAATAGTCCGTAATGCACCCCCAGGGAAGGCGGCCCGCCCGTGCCCAGTGGCCTCAATGCCGACACCATCGGACCGGTCGATGTCGCCGTGATCGCCTTCGAGGGGAGCAAGTTCAACGGCGATGTCGTGCCCGCCCTGCGGGAGTTGCAGCAGGCCGGCACGGTGCGGGTCCTCGATCTGAGCTTCATCCACAAGGGCACCGACGGCTCCGTGGAGATCGTCGAGCTCGGTGACGAGGAAGTGGCCGAGACGTTCCACCACGTCACCGAGGCGCAGTTCGACCTGTTCAGCGACGAGGATCTGCAGGCGATCGCGGACGGGCTGCCCGCGCGGTCGTCGGCGCTCGTCGTCGCCTGGGAGAACACCTGGGCCGCGCGCCTGGGCGCGGCGATCCACGGCTCGCAGGGTGAGCTGCGGCTGCTCGAGCGGATCGACCGGGACACCGTCGTCGCCGCCGTCACCGCGCTCGACGCCGACTGACGAGCCGCCGACCGACCGATACGGAAACCGACCACCGACACGGAAGGAAGAGGAACCTATGCTGCCTCGGAGAGTAGGACGCCCCGGACTGCTGGGCACAGTGGTCCGCACCGCCGTCATCTCGGGGACCGCCTCGGCCGTCTCCAACCGTGTGAACCGCGGGATGGCCGAGCGCGATATGCACCGGCAGGCGGATCAGCAGGCCCAGGCGCAGGAGGCCGCCGCCCAGGCCCAGGCCCAGCAGCAGTGGGCCGCCCAGCCG
>NZ_JAAKZW010000406.1 GCF_011044995.1 Streptomyces mesophilus
GGTCGGGAGACTCACCGGGGTCGGGAGTCTCGCCGGGGCCGGGGGTGCTGCCGCCGCCACCGGGGGTGCTGTTGCCGCCACCGCCGCCGCCCGGCGTCGGGTTGGACGACGAGCCCGGGGTCGGATCGGGGTCCGGGGTGTTGTCGTCGCTGCGGTTGTCCGGCACGTGGCCCGTGCCGTCCTCGACCTCGCCCGCACCCTTGCGGTAGCGCTCCATCCACGACTTGACCGTGTTGTAGTAGTCCGTCGAGTGGTTGTAGCTCAGGATCGCCTGGCGCAGACCGGCGCTCGTGGACAGGTCACGGTTGTTGGCGCAGAGGTACTTGCCGGCCGCGAGCGCCGCGTCATAGACGTTGTTGGGGTCTTCCTTGCCGTCGCCGTTGCCGTCCTGGCGCCAGGTCTCCCAGGTCTGCGGGATGAACTGCATCGGGCCCACCGCACGGTCGTGCAGGGTGTCCCCGTCGTAGAGACCGCCGTCGGTGTCGGTGATGTTGGCGAAGCCGTTGCCGTTGAGCTGGGGGCCGAGAATCGGCGAGGGGGTGGTGCCGTCGGCGCCGACCTTGCCGCCGCGGGCGTGGCCCGACTCAACCTGGCCGATGGCGGCGAGCAGCTCCCAGGGCAGATTGCAGCCGGGGTTGTCGGCCCGCAGCGCGTTCGCGGCCTTCTTGTACGCGTCGAGGGGGGTCTTGGGTATGCCGACATCGTCGCTTTCCGGCGCGTCGGGGTCGTTCGGCTCGGGCGTCGCGAGCGGCGGCAGCTCCGTGAAGTACGAGTCGTCACCACTCGCGGAGTCGGGCACCTCGGCCGTGCCGGTGGACTGCCGTCCACCCGACGGGACGTCCGTGACGCCGGGCGCCTGGGAGGCGGACAGTGCGGCGAAGGCCGCCGCGGCCACCGCGGCCGCTGCCGTTGTCTTGCGCATCCGCTTACCGAAGAGCGCTCGCATGCCTACGGTTCCCCTCCCGTGTTCCCACCCGGCGCGCGCTCCCACGCGCCAACGCACGCGACCCTACGACAACTTCCCTTGCGCAGAAACAGGTTCCTGTCCGGTTTGTTGCCGGATGGCTACGTGTGTGCACTCGGAAAGTTCGTTCCTACGGTGCCGGCGGTCGCGCTCAGCGGACACGGTCCGCGGGAACCGGGGGGCGGCGCGGTTCGTCGTCGATCACGATGTAGTCGTATGACTTCTTGGTCTGACTTCGGTCTGCCTACTTGGTCTGCCTACTTGGTCTGACGTCTCGCGTTGTCGATCAGATGTCCTCGTACGAGTGCACGCTGCCGTATCACCGTCCTAGGAGCCCCGTTGCCGTTCACGCTCAGCCATGCCGCCGCCGTACTGCCGCTGGTACGCAGGGACGGGACCGGACGCGGGACGCTGCTGCCGTCGGTGATGATCGCGGGCTCGTTCGCGCCGGACCTCACCTACTTCGCGGCGAGCGGCGTGCCCGGCGGGATGGAGTTCGGCTCCTTCACGCACTCCCTGGCCGGCGTGCTCACCGCGGACGCGGTGATCGCGGCGCTGCTCGTCGGGGCGTGGTTGCTGCTGCGCGAACCGGTCGTCGCGCTGCTCCCGCGCACCTGGCAGGGACGGATCCTCGGCCTCGTCCGGGGACGCGGATGGCATGAACGCCCGCGCGGGCCGCTCCTGTTGTGGGGGTACGTCTCCGCGGTCCTTGGGGCGGCGACGCACACGGTGTGGGATGCGTTCACCCATCACGACCGGTGGGGCAGCGAGCTGCTGCCGGTGCTCGACGAGGAGTTCGGCGGGCAGCCGCTCTTCTGGTACCTCCAGTACGGCGGTTCGGCGCTGGCACTGCTCGCCGTGGCCTGCTTCGCCATCTCGGCGCTGCGCCGGTGCCCGGACACGGAAACGGCCGGCCTGCCGCGGCTCACCCGCCGCGCCCGGATCGGCGCGCTCGCCCTCATTGGCGGGTGCGTGGTGCTCGGGGCGGCGCACCGCACGGCGCGCTGGCTGGCGTACTGGGGCGGGCTCCCCGAGAGGCCCTGGGAGATCATCCCGACGCTGTGCTTCGGCGCCGGGGCGGGCCTTGCGGTGGGGCTGCTCGGGTACGCGGTGATGGTCAGGGTGCGGTCGGGCCAGATGGTGCGGTCGGGCCAGGGGGATCCGTCTGCGGCGGTGAGCCGTCGTTCCGGCCCCGGGCCGGATCTTCCGTCCGGCTCTGCGGATCCGCACCGGGCGGAACAGAACCGTCCGGCCGCTCGCTGATCTCGCTCTGCGGCGTGTAGCCCTGCCCGGCCGCACGCCCCTTGTTCAGCGCGCGGTGCACGGCGTGGGCGACCCGCTCGATGGTCCGCACCCCGTACGCCATCGTCGGGTTGTCATGGCTGAGCACCACGATGCGATACGTACGGCCGCCCCCGGTGAACGCTCCGATGCTGTGCACCCGCCACCCGTGCGTG
Organism: Streptomyces mesophilus; assembly: GCF_011044995.1. Taxonomy (GTDB): domain Bacteria; phylum Actinomycetota; class Actinomycetes; order Streptomycetales; family Streptomycetaceae; genus Streptomyces; species Streptomyces mesophilus. The sequence continues at coordinate 2,422 of NZ_JAAKZW010000406.1, forward strand.
CTCCGGGGCAGCCAGCCGTTCTTGAGGTGTGCCGTGACGCCCTTGGCCATGCCCGCCGGCACGCCCCAGCGCTGGTCCGCCCTGACCCGCTGCAACTGCTTCAGTCCGTACGCCCGAGAGCGCAGGAACGAGCGCGCCTCGGTGAGCACACCGAGCAGCCGCATCTGGTCGAGGGCGGTGGTGCGGGTCAGGCCCCACAGGCCGCCTGGGCCGGGGGTCGTGGCCGTGGCCCGGGCCTTGGTGAGGAAGCGCTCGACGCGGCTGGGGCCGAGGTCCTGCCAGAGCTGCCAGGCGGAGCCGTTGTCGGAGACCTGGATCATCGGGGGGATACGGCGGGACTCGAACCCGGTGAGTTTGCGGCGCAGTTGCTCGGCCCGCCACAGGACGGTCTCCATGATCAGCACCTTGGCGACGCTCGCCGAGTCGTAGGGGCGGTTCGCGTCGATGGCGCACCACAGGTCGCTCGCGTCGTCGTGCACCGCCACGGAGACGGTGCCCGTCCGGGACGACAAAGCCGCCCGGATGTCCTTGGACATCCGGGCGGCTAGTCCGGGATCACGGGCGGAGCGGCAGGCGGGGGCTATGGCGGCCCCTCGCCGCACGGCGTTGGCGTCGGCCGCGGCGGCTATCGGCGCGATCAGCGCGGACGCCACGGCGGCGGCAACGGCGGGCCGCCAGTGCCGCGCGGCGGCTGCGCTGTGGCGGCGGCGGATGGCCTGGCGGGTGAGGGTGCGGCGGGTGCGTATGTGAAGACCCATGAGGGCCACGATGCCGGGGCGTGCGGGGTGGGGCCTGGT
>NZ_JAAKZW010000407.1 GCF_011044995.1 Streptomyces mesophilus
GGCCGCCCCCTGGATCGCCTCCGCCCCCCTCGGCACCCACCCGGCCGTCGCCCGCCTCCTGCTGCACCGCTACGACCAGGCCTTGCGCACCTCGGCCCCGGCGGGCCATCTGCGGTTGGTCCCCGCGTAAGAGGACGAGCGGTCCCCGCGTAAGAGCACGGGCGCACGAGGCACCTGGGGCCGTCGCCCCACCCCTCACCCGAGCTACTGTCGCTTCATGGAAGGCACGCAGCACGAAGGCAGCACGCAGCACGACAGCGCCCGGCACGAATTCGGCACCCCACCCCCCGGCTACGAGGACGCGGCCCTGGAGCGCTGGGCGCCCGAGCCCGACAAGCGCCCCGGCCGCACCGCCTTCCAGCGCGACCGTGCCCGTGTGCTGCACTCGTCGGCTCTGCGCCGCCTGGCCGGCAAGACCCAGGTGGTCACACCGGGCACACGGAGCCAGGCCTGGGACGCCAGCCCCCGCACCCGCCTGACCCACTCCCTCGAGTGCGCCCAGGTCGGCCGTGAGCTGGGCGCCGCACTCGGCTGTGACCCGGACCTCGTCGAGGCCGCCTGCCTCGCGCACGACATGGGCCACCCGCCCTTCGGGCACAACGGCGAGCAGGCGCTCAACGAGTTCGCCGCGGACTGCGGCGGCTTCGAGGGCAACGCCCAGTCGCTGCGCCTGCTGACCCGTATCGAACCCAAGCGTTTCGTACGCTCGCAGCGGCCCGGCACGGAAGGCGAACTCGTCAGCGTCGGCCTCAACCTCACCCGCGCCGCCCTCGACGCCGCCACCAAATACCCGTGGCTGCGCGGCGCGCACCCCAGCGACCCGGCGTCCCCGAAGTTCGGCGTGTACGACGACGACCGGCCGGTCTTCGAGTGGGTGCGCAAGGACGCGCCCGGCCACCGCACCTGCTTCGAGGCGCAGGTCATGGACTGGTCCGACGACGTCGCGTACTCCGTGCACGATGTCGAGGACGGATTGCACGCCGGCCATATCGACCCCAACTGCCTGCACGCCGAGCCCGAACGGCAGGCCGTGTTCGAGGTGGCCATCGGGCGCTACGTCCCCGAGGACACCGATCCCGAAGAGCTCTCGGAAGCACTCGACCGGCTCCTCGACCAGGAGTGGTGGCCGCACGGCTACGACGGATCGGCCGTCGCCCAGGCCCGGCTCAAGGACGCCACCAGCCAGCTGATCGGCCGCTTCTGCCTGGCCGCGGAGGGCGCCACGCGCACGATGTACGGACCGGGCCGGCTCACGCGCTACGCCGCCGAGCTCGTCGTGCCCAGGGAAACCCGCTACGAGTGCGCGGTGTTGAAGGCGGTCGCCGACCGCTATGTGATGCAGCGCGCCGAACAGGAGTTGCTCCGCGCCGACCAGCGGGTCGTCATCGCCGAGCTGGCCGCCGCGCTCACCGCCCGTGCGCCGGAGGGCCTCGACCCGCAGTTCCGTGCCCTGTTCGACACGGCCGCCGACGACAAGGCGCGCGCCCGGGTCGTGGTCGACCAGATCGCCGCCCAGACCGACGCCTCGGCCCGCTCCCTGCACGCCCGCCTCACCGCGCCGCGCGTCTGACGACACCTGGGCCCCGGGCCCTATAACCGCCCGTCCATCAGCGCATCCCCCAGCGCCGTACGCCGATGCAGCACGCAGTTGCCCCGGCGCACCGACGCGACAAGCCCCGCCTCCCGCAGCACCGTGGCATGCCGGCTCGCCGTGGACGCGGTGAGCCGGAGCCGCTGCGCCAACTGGCCCGTGGAGCGCGGCTGTTCCAGCGCGTCCAGGACCAGCGCCCGGGTCGGCCCGATCAGCTGGGTCACCGGCGGCGGCGCCGCACCGCGCAGCTTGGTGCGGGCCAGCCATCCGGGGGCGGGACCCAGCGGATGCACCAGGACCGGATCGAGCGCGTCATCGGCCAGGGCCACCGGGGCCACCACGCAGAAGAACGACGGCACCAGCGTCAACGGCCGTCCGTGCAGCGGCATGTCACGCGCGACCGGATAGTCCGCGACAAGGGTGGAGCCCGCACGCCTCAGTGCCGGACCGTAGCTGGAGAGGAGTTCGGCGGCGCCGCCGTGCAGCGCCGCGGCGGACCGCACCGCCCGGTCGTCGGCGACCGCGCCCCGGACCGCCGGCAGATAGGGCTCGACGGCCACCGCGTAGTACGAGCGCAGAGCATGGCCGAGGTGTTCGAGCGCCGTCACGTCGCCCTCGGCGAGCAGCCGTACCGCCGAAGGCACCGGCGCCCCGGCGTACACCTCCGACAGCTCGGCCGACAGCTGCCGCCGCGGCGTGCTCAGGACCGTGGAGATGCCCTCCTCCAAGGAGCGGTCGCCGCGCGAGGGGGTCAGGAAGTCCGGGAAGTACGCGGCCCAGGGAGACAGCCGGATGAGTGCCGCCGTGGTCTTCATGAGGCCGGCCCGGACGAGACCGGCGCGCACCTCGCGCCGCCACGGGTCGAAGACCACGGCCGACTGCCGGTTCTGCAACAGGTGCAGGCTCAGCACGAGTTCCCACAGCGGATCGGCGTCCGGCGCCACCCGCAGCCGCCCTAAGTCCTCACGTCCGAATGCGATCCGCAGCATGGTTCCCCCGAGTCATGTCGCGTCGTTCCCGGGCGGCACTGGCGGCCCGGTCCACCCGCGCATCGTACGGAATCGCCGCGCCGCGCGGCGGAGTCGGCCGCTCCCTTTGCGTTCTGGCACAAATCGGGCCCAACCCTCGGACATCCGGGGTTGTTTGGGGGAGGGTGGCGCAGCGTTTGTCCCACGGGGGAGGCATCCGCGTGCGCCGCCCACGGGGGGACAACCGTGGGTGTGGGGGAGTGGTGTGCCTTGCTGGCCGTGGCGCTGGCGGCGGGCTGGCTGGACGCGGTGGTCGGGGGCGGCGGCCTGGTGCAGATACCGGCCCTGATGGTGCTGCTGCCGGGAGCCCCGGTCGCCACGGTGCTCGGCACCAACAAGCTGGTGGCCATCACCGGCACCACGTCCGCGGCCGATGGGGGCACCTCCCGCGCCCTTAAGGCGTGGGGGACTACGCGCGCAGAGTCGGCCTCGACGGGCGCCGCGCCTGGCCCGCCGCGCTGGCCGGTGTACCGGCCTCGCTGCTCGGCGCCCTGGCCGCGTCCCGGCTGCCGCAGGACTACTTCCTGCCGGTGGTCGTGGTGGTGCTGCCCGCGGTGGCGGCCTGGGCGGTGTGGTCACCGCCCGCACCCGCACC
>NZ_JAAKZW010000408.1 GCF_011044995.1 Streptomyces mesophilus
GGGCGGGGCGGGCCGTGGGTTGCCGGCCCGGCGCACCGCGTCCTCCACGTCCTGTTCGCGGGCGATCCGCCCGAGCTCGTCGAGATCCAGTTCCGTGCCCGTATACCCGCAGCCCTCGTCGGCGGGGCCGGCCTGCGCGGCGGTCAGGAGGGGACCGGCCAGGAACACCGTCGCGAGGACCAGGGCGGCCAGGGCGGTGCGGTGAGTCTTCACCTCCCACTTCCGGTCTGGCCCGAACTGCTGCCGGACAGACCCGACTTGCCGCTCTTGCCGGACCGCGGGCGGGGCGGGGTGCCTGGAACGGCGCGTGCGGAGTCCGTACTCGCATCGGGGCTCGGCTGCCCACCTGGGGCAGGGCTCGCGTCCGCCCCGGCCTCCCGCAGCAGCGTGGCGGTCTCTCCGTGCCCCTCACGTTCCGCGTCGTGCAGGGGTGTTCCGCCCCAGCGGTCCGCCGGCGCCGGCGGGACGCCGCGGGCGAGGAGATAGCGGACCACGTCGATGCGTCCTTCGGAGGCGGCCAGATGCAGTGCGGTGCGTCCGTCGTAGTCCGCGGCGCCCAGATCGGTGCCGGCCGCCGAGAGGCGTCGTACCTCGTCGAGATCGCCCTGGCTCGCGGCCCAGCACAGCGCCACGACGCTCTCCACGGAACTCTGGTTGCGCCGCTTGCGCGGATCTTTGCGCGTGGTCTGCGATTCCATCGCCGCGTGCGGATGCACCTGGTACTCCGCCACGAGTTTTCGGCAGAACTCGATTCCCCTTACGGAATTGCCCAGTTCGTCGAGGCGTGGTGACCATACGCAGATGCCCATCAGCTGCGGAATGACGATCATCATCGCCCCCGAAACCCCGCTCTTCGCCGGCAGCCCGACCGTGAAGGCGAACTCTCCGGAGAAGTCGTACATGCCGCAGGTCGCCATCAGCGAAAGACAGTGCTGGACGGTTTCCTCACTGAACACCCGGTCCCCGGTGAGCGGACAGACGCCCCCTGCCGCGAGGGTCCCGGCCACGACGCTCAGCATCCGCGCGTCCAACTCCACCGAGCAGCACTGGAAATAGAACTCCAGGGTCTCCTGGAGATTGGTGCCGTTCGGAAACGCCCGGTTCTCCCGCATGGAGTAGCCGAGGGCGAAATTCCGGTCCGCGGTCTGCCGTTCGGAGAGATAGACGGCGTTGTTGAACCCGGTACGCCGCCCGCCGGCGAGCCGCTGCCAGGTTCGTGCCACATGGTCGAAACGGTCGGCGGGCGCCAGTTCGGGGCGGATCAGCGAACAGCACATGATGGCGCCCGCGTTGATCATGGGGTTGTGCGGCCGTCCCTGCCGGTTGAGGGTGAGTTCGTTGAAGCTCTGCCCGCTCGGCTCGCGCCCGACGTGCCCGTGGGTGAGGTCGACGCCGTGCTCTTCGAGGGCAAGGCAGTAGCTGACCGTTTTTGATACCGACTGGACGCAGAACGGCACGTCGTCGTCGCCGACGGAGGTGCGCTGGCCGTCCACCGTGCACAACGAGATGGCGAACTGCTCGGGGTTCACCCGGGCCAGCTGCGGAATGTAGTCGGCCACCGCCCCCGACCTGACGGGCAGGATCTCCCGGTACATCCGGTGCACGTCGCCGACGAGCCCCGCGAAGTCCGGTACGGCCAACTGCCCCTGCATGGCGCGCTGGATGAGCCCGCTGTGCTCCTTGATGAGGGAGATGAACTCCCTGAAGTTCATCTCCCGTGTGTTCTCCCCGCTGTCGCCGTCGGCAGTCGCCGCCAGGATTCCCTGAATGCGCGGGTCGTCCTCCAGAATGCCGACCTCGGTGAGATGGGTGACCAGTTCACGGCGCGAGAGCGTCTCGCTCCTGTCGTCGTCGAAAGCATCGAATACGACGCGATAGGCCGCTTCGATCGGATTCCGTTCTCTGGATACGGACGGTACGGATTCGCTGTTCGCTCCGGCATCGGCCTGGGTCGGCATCCGAGAGGTCCCTTCCCCGAAGTGGGCGCTGTCCCCTTTCGGGATCTCCGCCGGCGGCTCCCGTAGACATGGCATTGCTCCGAACGGGGGACGGCGTACGGGATCACTGGGAGCCCGGGAAGGCGTACACCCGCGCATTGGAGAGGGCAATGGCGGCTGAGCGCATGCCTGGCCGGGCCAGTGGACAGGGAGAGATATCGAGCAGGGCCGCAGACGAACAGGCCGGGGACGAACAAGCCGGGGACGAAGAAGCCGGGGACGAACAGGCCGGGGACGAACAAGCCGGGGACGAGCAGGCCGGGGATGAAGAAGCCCGGCACGAGGAAGCCGCGGCAGAAACAGAGGGGCTGGTACAGCTTTGCGCACCGAACACGGCCTCCGGCGACGCCGGGCCCTGGCCGCAAGGGCCCGCACTCTGGTGGAGGCGGACTGGTTCTCCGCGGTGGTCGTCATTGCGATCCTGAGCAATGCGACGGTCCTCGGTGTGGAGACCTACAGCGGTCTGGCCGAGCGCTGGAATGGCCAACTGGCCGTCCTGGAGCACGGGTTCCTCGCGCTGTTCACGGCCGAGATCCTCCTGCGCGCCGCCGCCCATGCGGATCGCCCCGCCGACTTCTTCCGCAGTCCCTGGAACATCTTCGACACGCTCGTCGTCCTGTGCGCGTTCCTGCCGGTGACCCGCGACAACACCACGGTCCTGCGTCTTCTGCGCCTCGTCCGGGTCCTGCGCACCGCCAGATTCCTGCCCCAGCTCCGCGTCATCCTGCTTGCCTTCGGCAAGAGCGCGCCCGGAACGGCGAGCTTCCTGATGGTCGGCAGCCTTGTCCTGTACCTGTACGCGATGTTGGGCTGGATCTGCTTCGGTGCCGAGGACCCGGAGCGATACGGCACCCTGGGCCGGGCGGCGCTCACCCTCTTCGTGCTGATGACGCTCGACGGTCTCGGTGAGGCGGTTCAGGCGGGCCAGGAGATCTCCTCCTGGTCCTTCCTCTACTACGGCTCGTATGTGCTCTTCAGCTCGTTCCTCCTGGTCAACCTGCTGATCGGAGTGGTGATCAACTCTCTGGAGCAGGCACGCGAGCAGGAACGTCAGATCAGAAGCCCCTCGGACGGCGCCCCGGCCCCTCCCCCTGCCACCACGACCGCCGCCGAGTCCGTGGACCCGGACCGCCTCCGCGCCCGCATCGCCCACGCCCGCAAGGCACTGGACGACCTGGAGCACACCTTGCCCCCAC
>NZ_JAAKZW010000409.1 GCF_011044995.1 Streptomyces mesophilus
CTCCACCTGCCGCGCCCCGGCCTGCCCCCGAAGCTGCCACGACAGCTCGGCGACCTGGGCGAGGCCGGTCGCGCCCAGTGGGTGGCCCTTGGAGATCAGGCCGCCCGAGGGGTTCACGACCCACTTGCCGCCGTACGTCGTCGCGCCCGACTCGACGAGCTTTCCGGACTCCCCGTCCGCGCACATCCCGAGCGCCTCGTACGTCAGAAGCTCGTTGATCGAGAAGCAGTCGTGCAGCTCGATCACGTCGACGTCCTCGATGCCGAGCCCGGCCTGCTCGAAGACCTGGCGACCGGCCGCAGCCGACATCGGCTTGCCCACGACGTCGATGCACGAGCCGGACGCGAAGGACTCCTCGGTGTCCGTCGTCATGCTCTGCGCGACGATCTCGACGGCCCGGTCCTCCAGACCGTGCCGCTCGACGAACCGCTCCGAGACGACTACGGCCGCCGCGGACCCGTCCGAGGTGGGCGAGCACTGGAGCTTGGTCAGCGGGCGGTGGATGGTCTTGGCGGCGAGGATCTCGTCGACGGTGTAGACGTCCTGGAACTGGGCATACGGATTGTTCGCCGAGTGCTTGTGGTTCTTGGCGCCGACCGCCGCGAGCTGCGCCTCGGTCGTCCCGTACAGCTCCATGTGCTCACGTGCCGCGTCGCCGAAGATCTGCGCCGTGGGCGGGGACATCTCGAAGCCGTGCTTGGCGGCCATGATCCCGTAGTGGCGTGCGACGGGCGAGGTCTTGAAGTCACCGCCATCGGCACCCCCACCCAGCGCGCCCTTCTTCATCTTCTCGAAGCCGAGTGCGAGCACACAGTCGTTGAGCCCGCCGGCCACGAACTGCCGGGCCATCATCAGCGCGGTCGACGCGGTCGCGCAGTTGTTGTTGACGTTGTAGACCGGGACGCCGGAGAGCCCTATCTCGTACGCGGCCCGCTGCCCGGCCGTGGAGGCCTGGAAGCAGTAGCCGACCGGGACCTGCTCGACGAGGTCGTACGAGATCCCGGCGTCCTCGAGGGCCTTGGTACCGGCCTCCTTGGCCATGTCCCAGTACTGCCAGTCCCGGCTCTCGGGCTTCTCGAACTTCGTCATGCCTACGCCGACGATGTACGTCTTCATCTTGGTGTGGCCTTTCAGTCCCTGGGCAGGCCGAGAATGCGCTCGGCGACGACATTGAGCTGGACCTGGGTGGTGCCGCCCGCAATGGTCAGACAGCGGGACATGAGGAAGGAGTGGACGGCCCGTTCGCCCGGACCTTCGCGCAACGCGCCTGCCGGGCCGAGCAGTTCGAGCCCGAGCTCGGCGACTTTCTGCTGGTGAGGAGTCTGGACGAGCTTGCGTATGGAGGCTCCCGCGCCGGGTTCGAGCCCCGACACCTGCTGCAGCGTGGTCCGCAGCCCGATGCAGGCGAGCGCGTGCGCCTCGGCCGCGAGAGCGCCGATCCGCGCCCGGGTCGCGTTGTCGAGGTCGGCGGCCCGGGCGATGAGCTTCTCGAGACCGGTGTCGAAGGTCATCTGGTCGGCCATGTGCACCCGCTCGTTGCCGAGCGTGTTGCGCGCGACCTTCCAGCCGCCGTCGATCTCCCCGACCACCGCGTCCGGCGGCAGCACCACATCGTCGAAGTAGACCTCGTTGAACATGGCCTCCCCGGTGATCTCCTTCAGCGGCCGGATATCGATGCCCGGGGTGTTCTTCATGTCGATGACGAAGTACGTGAGCCCCTTGTGCTTGGGAGCCTCCGGATTCGTCCGGGCGAGCAGGATCCCGTAGTCCGCCCACTGCGCCGAACTCGTCCACACCTTCTGCCCGTTGACCTTCCAGCCCTCGTCCACCCGCTCGGCCCTGGTCCTGAGCGAGGCGAGATCGGAGCCGGCGCCGGGCTCGCTGAACAGCTGGCACCACAGGAGGTCGCCGCGCAGCGTCGGTGCGAGGTAGCGGTCCTGCTGCTCCTGCGTTCCGTACGCGATCAGCGAGGGCACCACCCAGGTCGCGATCCCCAGATCGGCCACCTTCACCCCGGCGGCCTTGAGCTCCTGCTGTACGGCGAGCTGCTGCACGGGCCCGGCCCCGAGGCCGTAGGGCTTCGGCAGATACGGCGCCGTATAGCCGGTCGGCGCAAGCTCCCGCCGTACAGCCTTCGGATCGAGACCGCGTACGGGATCGATGACTTCACGGGCCGCCGCCCTGAACTCCTGTGCCTCAGCCGGGAGTTCGAGCCGCAGCTCCCGCCTCGCCCCGCCCTCCGCGAGCCGTACGGCCCGCAGCCGGTGCGCGTCCCCCGCGCCGAACAGCTGCCGCGCGACCAACGCCCGCCGCAGATACAGATGGGCGTCGTGCTCCCAGGTGAACCCGATGCCGCCGAGCACCTGAATACAGTCCTTGGCGCACGCGTACGCGGCATCGAGCGCGACGGACACGGCCAGCGCGCCCGCCAACTCCCGTACGTCCGCGGCCTCTTCACCGGCCGCCCGCGCCGCGTCCCACACCAGCGCCCGGGCCTGCTCGACCCGCACCAGCATGTCGGCGCACAGATGCTTGATCCCCTGGAACTGCCCGATCGGCCGCCCGAACTGCTCACGCACCTTGGCGTACTCGGCCGCCGTCGAAAGCGCCCACGCCGCGGTCCCGCACGCGTCGGCCGCGAACACCACCGCCGCGAGATCCCGTACGACCCCGGAGTCCGCGCCGATCAGCCGGCCCCGCGCCCCCGCGGCCCTGACCTCTGCGGTCGGCCGCGTCGGATCGGCGCTCTCCTGCGGCCGTACGACGAGATCGGCGGCGTCCACGGCGAACCACCGCACACCCTCCGCGCCCTGCGCGGCCAGCAGCACCAGATCCGCCTCGCCCCCGCTGAGCACGGGCGGCGCCTCGCCGTCGAGCAGATACCCGTCGCCGTCCCGTACGAAGGTGAGGGTCCCGGCCGTCAGCGCGACCGCCCCGATCCGCTCACCCCCGGCCAGCGCGGCCGTCAGCTCGCGCTCACCGGCACGCTCCAGCACCGCCGAGGCAAGGGAGTTGGCGAGGAAAGGCCCGGGCAGCGCGCCCCTGGCGGCCTCCTCCACGACGACGGCCAGATCGACGAGATCGCCGCCCCCGCCCCCGTACTCCTCCGGCAGATGCACTCCGAGCAGCCCCTGCTCGGAGTGCATCTGCCGGAGGAGTACGGG
>NZ_JAAKZW010000040.1 GCF_011044995.1 Streptomyces mesophilus
CCCCCGGTTTCGGGAAGGGGCGGGGCGGGGAGAAAAGCCCGCCGCAGGCGCCCCACCCGCACCCGACCTACAGCAGCTCCCGCAGCCTCTCCGCCAGCAGATCCCAGCGCCACTTCTCCTCGACCCACGCACGCCCCCGCGCCCCCATCCGGGCCCGCAGCTCGGGGTCGAGCAGAAGGGCCGTAACGCGCTCCGCGGAGTCCTCGGCGGAGCCGCCCCGCACCACCCAGCCGGTCTCCCCGTCGAGCACCGCGTCCGGCGCACCGCCCGAGTCACCGGCCACGACGGGCAGTCCGGTGGCGGAGGCCTCCAGGTAGACGATGCCGAGACCCTCGACGTCGAGGCCCCCGCGCCGGGTGCGGCACGGCATCGCGAAGACGTCGCCCGCCCCGTAGTGCGCGGGCAGTTCACTCCACGGCACGGCCCCCGTGAAGTGCACGGATTCGGCGACCCCGGTCTCGGCGGCCAGCTTGCGCAGATCCTTCTCGTACGGGCCGCCGCCCACGATCAGGAGCACCGCGTCCGGCACCTTCGCCAGGATCAGCGGCATGGCCTCGATCAGCGTGTCCTGCCCCTTGCGCGGTACGAGCCGCGAGACGCAGACGACCACCGGCCGCTCGCTGAGCCCGAGCCGGGCCCGCACCTCGGCGCCGCCCGAGCCGGGGTGGAAGGTCTTCTCGTCGACGCCGGGCGGCAGTTGCACCATCCGCGCGGCGGCCTCGGGGGTGAGCGCCGCGGCGATCCGCGAGCGCGTGTACTCGCCGAGATACGTGATCGTGTCCGTCGACTCCCCGATCCTGCGCAGGAGTTGACGGGACCCGGGCAGCTGGGCCCAGCCCGCCTCGTGCCCGTGCGTGGTGGCGACAAGACGGGTCGCCCCCGCCTTGCGCAGCGCCGAGCCCATCAGGCCGAGCGGGGCGGCCGCGCCGAACCACACCGACGTACAACCGTGCTCCTGGAGCAGGGATACGGCACGCCGGGTGACGCGCGGGGTCGGCAGAAGCATCGTGGTGCGGTCCCGTACGACCTTGAAGGGCTGTTCCGCGTCGAAGGCGGCGGTCGCCTCGGCACCCTCGTGGCCGCGCTTCCAGGTGGAGGCGTAGACGACGAGCTGCTCGGGGTCCAGACGCAGCGCCATGTTGTGCAGGAAGGCCTGGATGCCGCCGGGGCGGGGCGGGAAGTCGTTCGTGACGATCAGGGTCTTGTGCATCGACGCCGACAGTAGCCGAAGGCGCCCGCACGCCGCCGCGCACACCGGGCCGCGGTCCGCTCGCCGCCGTGCCGCTGCCCGCCCGGCCGTCGCGCCTCACCCCATGGCCCGTCCCCCGGCGGCATCATGGCGGACCACACTCAGTACATTTACGGGCAAGGCACACATGACGTCCGCAAAGCGACTCACGCCTCTGCGCACCCTCGCGCAACTCCCCCTGACAGTCCGGCTGCTGGCCGTCTGGCTGCCCACGCGCGCCCTGCTCCTGCTCTGGGTCTTCAAGGTCTTCACGGCCCCGGGACCGGACGTCACCGGGGACGTCGAGGTCATCTATCAGAGCTGGTACGAGATCCTGCGCACCGGAACGTTCCCGCTGGACGACGTCACCTGGCAGTACCCGCCGGCCGCCGCGCTCCCCGTCCTGGCCCCCGCGCTGCTGCCGTTCCTCGCGTACACCTCGGCGTTCTTCGTCCTGGCCTTCGTCACGGACGCGGCGGTGCTCGGACTGCTGCGGTACGCGGCGGGCCGGCCCGGCAAGTCGGCCGCCGGCGCCTGGGTGTGGGTCGCCGGGGTGCCGCTGCTCGGACCGACCTCGTACGCGCGCTACGACCTGTTCGTCACCGCCGCCGCCGTCACCGCGCTGCTCGCGGGCGCCCGGCACGCCCGCACCCAGGGCGCCCTGGTCGCGCTCGGCGCCCTGCTCAAGGTCTGGCCCGCACTGCTCCTGATCGGCACCCCTCGCGCCCGTGCCACCCGCCGCGCCTGGACCACCGCGGTCGCCACGGCGCTCGCCCTGACGCTGGCGTTCACCGTGACGATGCCGGGCGCGCTCGCCTTCCTGGGCTTCCAGCGCGACCGCGGCACGGAGGTCGAATCGCTCGGCGCCCTGCCCTTCCACGTGGCCCGGCACTTCGGCTGGCCGGGCCGTATGCAGCTCAACTACGGCTCGGTGGAGTTCCTCGGCCCGTACGTCCCCCTCGTCACGACCGCGGCCCAGGCGCTCACGGCTGCGGCCTTCGCCTGGCTGCTCCTTTGGCGGCTGCGCGCCCGCACCTGGGCGCCGTCGACGCCCGCGGACGCGGCCTTCACGGCGGTGCTCCTGTTCACGGCCACGAGCCGCGTGATCAGCCCGCAGTATCTGCTGTGGCTGGTCGGCCTGGCCGCGGTCTGCCTGATCTTCCGTACGAGCCGCATGCGCGGTCCCGCGCTGCTCACCCTTGCGGCGACGGGGGTCTCGTTCCTGGAGTTCCCCATCTGGTTCTCGCACGTGGCGGCCAGCGACCCCTGGGGCATCGCCCTCCTGACCGTACGCAACGGCCTGCTCGTGGCGGCCACCCTGCTCGCCGCCCGACGGCTGTGGCGGCAGACGGTCGCCGAACCGCGTGAGCGCGACACACGGCCCACTCAGGCGGCGCGCGAGAAGACCGGCGCCGGCATCTGACGCACCCGCCGGACCAGCAGCCCGAGCGCCGCGCACTGCACGGCCGCGGCGAGTCCCATGGCGAGGGCCACACCGGCGAGCCCGAGCCCGGACAAGGCGTAGGCGAGCGGCAGTTGGACCAAGGCCCCGAGCGCGGTGATCCGCAGCAGCCGGGCGCTGTGCCCGCTGCCCTCGAGGACGCCGCCGAGCGCGATGAAGCAGGCGAGCAGGATCAGATACGGGCCGAGGCAGCGCAGGAACACCGCACCCTGTCCGGCCACTTCGGGCCCGGCCCCGAACGCGGCGAGCACCGCCGGGGCGCCGGCGAACAGCAGCCCGGCCGCGAGCGTGCCCAGCGTCCCGGCCACCAGCAGCGTCTGCCGCCCCACGGCCATGTGCCCCTGGTGAACCTGCTGCCCCTCCTGCCCCTCCTGCCCCTGCTGCCCCTGCTCCCCTTCGCCGAGCAGATGGGCGGTGTGGATCGACGCCGCCTGCCGTACGGCATAGAACGCCATGGTCGCCACGTACATCGCCTTCGTGGCGATCCCGTATGCCGCGACGGAGGCCACGCCGAGACGCCCGACGACCCCGACCAGGGCGAGCGTCGCCGCCATCCGCAGCAGGAAGTCCGCGCCCATCGGCAGCCCGGTCCGCAGGGTGCGCAGGGCCGCACGGGCCACCGCCACCCTGGGGCCCGCAGTCCGGTGCCGGCGCAGCACGAGCAGCCCGCAGCCCAGGGCGACCGCGCGGCCGAGTGCCATGGCGAGGGCGGCGCCCTGAAGGCCGTACGCCTCGATGAGCAGCGGATCGAGGACCAGGATCAGACCGTTGGCGAGCAGCGCAAGGCGCATCGGGGTGCGGGTGTCGCCGCCGCCCTTGAGGACCGCGTCCAGCTGGAACTGCGCGAAGAGCAGCGCCGAGCCGGGCAGCGAGATCGCGAAGTACGCCGCGGCGAGGGCGACTTCAGGGCCTTGGGAGCCGCCCAGGACCAGCGCGGCGATCGGCTCGCGCAGCAGGAACCCGCCGACCGCGACGGCCGGTGCGATGACCGCGCACACCGCCCAGCCGCCCGCCACCGCACCACGTCGCGCGGCTGTGTCGTCCGCCCCGCGGGCATGCGCCACGAGCACCGTCGTACCGGAGCCGCCGATCAGCGCGAGGCCGAGCAGCAGATTCTCGACGTTGGTCGCGACGGCCACGGCGGCGACGGCAGGACCGCCGAGCCGCGCGACCCAGATCATCGTGACGATGCCTGCGGCGACCGAGGCAAGCAGTTCGAAGTAGACGGGATACGCGAGTGCCACAAGCCGTCGCCTGTGCACCGGTCCGTCCGCGGTGTGCCCGGTCCCCGACTCGGTGTGCCCCATCCCAGCCCCCTCGATTCGCTATACCTCGATTCGAGGTACCTCGACGAGAGATACCATGACGCCTGAGCGAACGGCAAGCACGAGCATGAACGCGAGCGGGAGACAGAGTGCTGGAACTGACGATCCTGGGCTTCCTCGGCGAACGGCCGCTGCACGGCTACGAGTTGAAGGCCCGTATCCAGGACCTGAGCGGCCACGTCCGCCCGGTCAGCGACGGCGCGCTCTACCCCGCCCTCACCCGCCTGGTGAAGGCCGGCAAGCTCGACCAGCGCACGGTGCCCGGCACGGGCGCCGTCCCGCGCCGCATCCTCTCCCTCACCTCCGAGGGCCGTGCGGCGCTCCACGAACAGTTGCGTTCACCGAAGGACGCGGACATCACGGACGGCCAGCGCTTCTTCACGCTGCTCGCCTTCCTCGGCCAGCTGCCGGACCGCGCCGATCAGGCGGCGGTGCTGCGGCGGCGCCAGGAGTTCCTGTCCGCGCCGGCGAGTTTCTTCTACGAGGGCGGGGCGCCGGTCAAGGCGGAGGCCGAGCCCGACCTGTTCCGCCGCGGCATGCTGCGGATCGCCAGGGCCACGGGCACCGCGGAGAAGAAGTGGCTGACGGAGGCGATCGCGGAGCTGGAGTCCTGACGCCCCGGGCTCACCCCTTGTGACAGCCGCAGCCCTCGGCCGCGGCGTGCGGAAGCGCCTCGGTGAACTCGCTCTGCGAGAAGACCGCGAGCACGGTGGCGTCCTGCTCCCCGTTGTTGACCAGGGTGATCTCCTTGCCCGCGGGAAGCATCGCGAACGTGCCCGGCTCCACCGTCCTGGCACCGCACGTGCAGGACGCCTCGACGACGCCCGCTATGCCGGTGAGCAGCAGTTCGGACGCGCCGTGGGAGTGCGCGGGGATGGTGCCGCCCGCGGGCACCTGGATCCGCACGGCGGCGAGTTCACGGAACGGGCCGCCCTTCGGGTCGAGGCGCAGGGCGGTGCTCCGGGCGTTCCGGTCGAGCGCGGTGTCGATGGTCATGCCGAACATGGGGATCTCCTTGCGTAGGTTCTATGGATTCGGTACGAGGACCGGCTCAGGCGACGGCCTGCAGATGACGCCCGGGCTCGGACAGCGGGTCGCGACGGGAACGCGGCAGCCCGTCGACGCGGTCACCGCGGCTCAGTACGGCGAGCAGCGTGGCGGGCCGGCCCGTGTGGTTGGCGAGGGTGAACAGCTCCCCGCGCGGGACCATCACGCAGGCGCCCGGCCGCAAGGCGACCTCACCGCGCCCGGGGTCCCCGACGCGCACCTCGCCCTCGACCCCGGTGAGCAGCACCTCCGACTCCTCGTAGGCGTGCGCCTCCAGGCCCGTGCCGGCGAGCAACTGGATCCGCGCGGCGGCGAGTTCCGTGAAGGGCGCGCCCTGCGGGTCGATCCGGGTGACGGGCATGTCACCGCGTACGTACTGGGTGTCGATGCGGATGGGGAACACGGGGTCCTCCTGGGAAACGGGAAACGGGGGCCGCGAGGCGGCGGAAGCAGAGGGAAGCGATACGGGGACATGGCGGGTGTTTCAGCGGGCGACGAGGTCGGCCCGGCACAGATCCGGCGCGAGGAAGGGATGCAACTCGGCCCGGGCGCCGTCCCCTTCGAGCAGGCCGTCGAGCAGCCCCTGATGCAGGGCGCAGACGACCTCGGGCGTCTTGCGGGCCAGCTCGCGGTACGGGCACCCGTGCAGCAGGATCCGGTCCGTGCCGGCAGGCGCCGGCACCGTTTCCGGATCGAAGCCGAGGCGCGCCGCGTGCGCGTACACGCGCTCGGCCGCCGGGGCGGGACCGGCGGCCCGGGCGAGGCGGCCGCCCCAGGCCCGGCCCGCGTCACGCGCCGAGGGCGCGTCGGCCGCGAGGGCGTCGACGAGGGCGCCGGCCAGATCACGGTAGGCACGGTCCTCGTCGCCGCCCCCGGGGACGGCGGGCACGGCCGCGTACAGCAGCTTCGGCCGGCCGCGTCCCGTACCCGCGGACCTCTCGGCCCGTACGAGTCCGGCCTCGGCCAGTGCGGCCAAGTGATGCCGCACCGTGGCCGCCGACAGACCGGTGGCGGCGGTGAGCTCATCCATCGCGAGCAGGCCGTCCGCCTCCCGCAGCAGGGACATCAGACGCCGTCGCGAAGGAACGGCGAGGGCGCGATGCACGCTCTCGGCCGCGTCACCATCGGTCATTTCGGTCATGACACGAATATAAACGATGGGCATCACCTAAAGGAGAGAGGCAAAAGTCCTCACCATTGGTCCCGACTCACCCCACCGCTCCCGACTCGCCCCGCTGGTCCCAACCCACCCACTGGTCCCGGCTCAACCGCCCCCTGACCGGCGCCCGTCGGCCTAGGCCAGCTCCTGCCGCACGTACTCCCGCCACTCCCGCGTGAACGTCTCCAGGTCCGTGCGGAGCACCTCGTGCAGCGCGTCCTCCACCGCCCCGTCCCGCCGCTCGTGCCCGCCGACCGCCTTGTAGAAGGCGAGCAGCTTCTGCTGGCCCCAGCGCTCGGCGATCATCTTGCAGGCCAGCCAGCCGCCCTCGTACGCCTGGGCGAGCCGGGACGCATGGCCCGCGAAGGCGAACTCGTCGTCCGTGGGGAGCGCGACGGGCTGCTCGGAGCGGTCGAGGGCCCGGTCCAGTTCCGGGGCAGCCTGCTGCGCCGTACGGCCGGAGCCGAGGTAGCCGAGCCAGTCCGCGAAACCCTCCGAGAGCCACAGCGGGGTCGCCGGGGTGGTGTCGGTGCGGGTCGCCACGTGGGTGGTCTCATGCGTGAGCACGACCTGCTGGCCGAAGTCGCCGAGCACGTCGAACGCTTCGGGGTTGAGGATGATCCGGTCCGCGGGCGCCGCGTCGGAGCCGCCCGCCTCGCCGGTGGTGACGGCGGCGATCCCCTGGTAGCCGGAGGAGGGTGCGCCGAGCAGCTTGCCCATGGCGTCGAGCGACTGCGGTACGAGGACCACGACCCGGCCCGACCAGCCCTTGCCCCACACGTCCTGGACCGCGGGGACGGCCCGGTCGGCGAGATCCGCGTAGGCGCGCAGCTTCTCGGTGCTGCGGCCGACGCCGAGGACGAGGCTGTGCTGCCCCTGCACGGCCCTGACCTCGCCCTGTTCCCAGAGCTGCTCCGCGCCCTTGCCCTGCGGCCGGTCGGAGGCCACGCGCCACGCGCCGTCGTCGCTGCGCAGCCGCAGGGTGCGGTCCGCGGTGACCGGAGCGGCGTCGTAGCCGGTGATCCGGTACTGGAGCCGCACCGTCGCGGTGGCCTCGTCGCCGGCCGGGTCCAGGCGGGTCAGCTCGTACTTCCAGGTGCTGAGCGGCACTTGGGCCAGATCGTCCAGCTCGTCGGCGTCCCCGTCGGCCTCGGTCGCCCGGAAGCCGGCGGTATCACCGGCGAGCACGGCCTCGGCTCTGCGCTCCAGCAACTCCTTGACCGCACGGCTGTCGGCAGGCTCACCGGGCGCCCCGGCACACCCGGACAGCGCGGCCCCCACGACGAGCCCCACGACCCCGGCTCTCACACGCCCTCGACCAGCCACGTTCCCGATCGTACGGGGGGCCGGGCCCCGTGGGGCGCCGCTGCGAGGCGCCCCACGCCCGGGAAGCGAGCCGTCAGACCCGCGTCACCGAGGAGATCGGCATCATGCCGACGGGGTCGTAGCGCACCGGCGCACCGGGGTACGGCGCGTGCACGACCTGCCCGTTCCCCATGTACATCCCGATGTGGCTGGCGTCATCGCGATACGTCACCAGATCACCCGGCTGAGCCTCCGCGAGCGACACCTGGCGCCCCGCGTACCGCTGCGCCTGCGACGTCCGCGGCAGCCCCACGCCCGCCTGCGAGTACGCCCACTGCGTCAGACCCGAGCAGTCGAACCCGTACGGCCCGCTCGCGCCCCACACGTAAGGACGGCCGACCGCCTGGCGTACCGCCGCGATCGCGGACGCGGCGCGCGCGGAGGCCGGGGCGCCGCCCACCGCGGGCATCTCGGCCCGGCCCGAGCGCGACGCCCGGTCGTACGCGGCCCGTTCGGCGCCCGGCAGGGAGTTGAGGAGCCGGCGCGCCTCGGCGAGCTTCTTCTCCACGATCCGCTTCTGCCGGGCCACCGCCTTGCGGGACTTCTCCAGCTCGACCAGCTTGCGCTGCGCCTCGTCCCGCTCCTGCGCCAGCTTGCGCTGGGCCTCCTGGAGGTCGGCGAGACCCTCGGCATGCCGGGCGCTGATCCGGTCGAGCGTGGCGGCCTTGTCCAGATACGTGTCCGGATTCTCGGACAGCATCAGGGCGAGGGTCGGGTCGACCCCGCCGGAGCGGTACTGGGCGCCGGCGAGTGAACCGAGCGCGCCCCGCATGGTGTTGATGCGCTCCTGGCCGCGCGCGACCCGGTCCTTGGACCGGTCGATCTGCTCGCGCAGCTCCCCGGCCTGCTCATCCGCCTTGTTGTACGCCTCCGTGGCCCGCTCGGCCTCCGCGTAGAGGCGGTCGACCTTGGCCCGGGTGCCGCCCGCGGGCTCCCCCGGGTCGGCGCCCGCCGGCGCGGCGGCGAGGGTCGCGGCGGCGGTGGCCATGGCCGCGGACAGGACGGTGACGCGCGCGCTCCGGTCGAACCTGCCGAAGCGGTCGGGCGAAGCGGAACGGCGATGGGACGCCACGGGGTACGGCTCTCCTTCCTGCTGCCGCTGCCGCCCGCCCTCATGCAAGGCGGGCTGCCGGATATCAGCGGCAGTACGGACGTCCGGCCCCTGACGAACCAGCTGGGCCTCCGGTCTGCCGTCCGCGGCGCGAACGGCTTCCGGCGGGTTCCCGCTTCAACGACCCCTGCCGAAACCGCAGTTCCGGCGCCTCGGAGCCTCCACAGGCCTTACATCCCGCCCGTCCGGCGGTAGGCCCGCCCCGCGAAAGCGCGGGGCGAACGTCGCGGAAGCTATCACCGACTCCGGGCCCCGCGGCGCCGCGCGCAACACGACGCCCCGCCATCGACGCAGGTCGTTGGCGGGGCGTGGGGTCAGCAGACTATGCGGGAATTCGCCCGTTCGGAGGGCGGGTCACCGCGGTTCGGCGTCCTCGCAGGAGGGCACGAGGCGTCAGATACGGACGCCGAACATGTACGGCATGTTGTTGATCGACTCGTAGCGCACGACCGCACCCGGCTTCGGGGCGTGCAGCACCTGGCCGTTGCCCGCGTAGAAGCCGACGTGGTGCATGTCGCCGTAGAAGATGACCAGGTCGCCGACGCGCAGGTCGCTCTGCGAGGAGATGCGGGTACCGGCGTTGGCCTGGGACTGCGAGGTCCGGGGTATGGAGACGCCGGCCTGCCCGTACGCCCAGGAGGTCAGGCCCGAGCAGTCGAACGAGCCGGGGCCCGCGGCGCCGTAGACGTACGGCGAACCGATCTTGCTCTGCGCGGCCTGGAAGGCGGCCATCGCGAAGTTCGATCCCTTGGCCGCGTTGCCGAGGTCGACCCGGGAACCGGCGTCGCGGCTGGCGCGCGCGTCCTCGGCGGCGAGCGCGGCGCGCTCCTTCGCGGTCAGGGTGTTGAGGAGCTTCTGCGCCTCGCCGAGCTTGCCCTGGACTTCCTTCTTCTTCTTGCCGAGCTCCTCGCGGGTGTCCTCGAGGTCGTTCAGCTTCTGCGTGGCTTCCTTGCGCTGCTGCGCGAGGGTCCGCTGCTTGTCCTGGATCTTCTCCAGCGCGTCGGCCTGCTTGGCCGTCATCTGGTCGAGCGTGGAGGCCTTGTCCAGGTACGTGTCCGGGTCGGACGAGAGGAAGAGCTGGACGGTCGGGTCGATGCCGCCGCTGCGGTACTGGGCGCTGGCCATCGAACCGAGGCTGTCGCGCAGGCCGTTGAGCTCGTCCTGGCCGCGGGCGACCTTGTCCTGGAGCTCGTCGATGTCGTCCTGGAGCTTGCCCTGCTGCTCCTTGGCACCGTTGTACTTCTCGGTGGCCTTCTCGGCCTCCTCGTACAACCGGTCGACCTTCGCCTTGACTTCCTTCTTCGTGGGCTTCTCGTCGGCCTGCGCGGCCTGGGAGGTGAGCGCCACGGCGGCGGCTGCGGTCGCGGTGAGCACGGTCACGCGGGTCCGGCTGGGCTGCTTGGGTCGACGGTGGGACGCCACGAAGGCGAGCTCCTTCTTCTCAAGCCGCCTACCGAACGAACCGGCGGGCGGTGAACCTGCCGTCACCCCTTATGGGTGATCAACCGTGCGAAGGTTCGAGCGTGACCCTAGTGACCTTCCTGTGATCAGTTCAAATCCCGATGACAAAAAAATACTCACGGAGCGTTTTCTTTACCGAGAACCCACGTGCAGTGATGACGGGTTGACGCTACGTCGTGTGAAGGTCTCGCTAATTCGGGCATACGTCACAGGAGTTGACGAGAGCCCCGATAGTCGACCGATACCGGCCCAAGCGCACTACTCAGCGCGACAGACGCTTCAGGAGCATCACTGAGGGCACCGGACGCGCCCCGGCCTTGGCCACCCCGTCCGCGACCTCGCGGTCCGTGGAGACCACCGTCACGGGCCGCCCAGGGGGCTCCGCGCGCACCAGCTGGCGGATCAGCTCGTCGGCCGTCACCCCGGGCTTGGAGAACAGCACCCGCACCCCGCGCGGCGGTGCGAGCAGGACGGGCGCGGCCAGTTCGGCCCCGTCGAAGACACAGGTGACCTCGGCGCCGGTCTGCGCGGCGAGCGCGGACAGGCCGCCCAGCAGCCGTAGCCGCTGCTTCTCGAGCGGCATGGTCGGGTAGCCGGTCTTCGTCACGTTGTAGCCGTCGACCACCAGATGCGCCTGCGGCAGCGCGAGCAGCTGGTCGAGGATCGCCGGGTCGGCCTCGGACAGGGCGCGTGCGGCGATGTCCTTGGGCGACATCCGGCCCGGCTCGACCGCGTCCACGGTCTCTGCGGGGCGTACGTCGACGGGCGGCAGCGCGAGTTCACGGCGCAGCCCCTGGGCCGACTCGAGGAGGGTGTCGAGCAGCAGCCGCACCCGCATGTCCTCGATGGACCGACCCTCGCGTACCGCCTTGCGGCTGGACTCCAGGGCCGACTCGGCCTCCGCGAGGCGGGACTTGAGCCGCCGGGCCTCGCTCTCGGCCGCGGACTGCGCGGCCTGCGTCTCGGTGCGCTGCGTCTCGAACTCGGCATGCGCCTTGCGCAGTGCCGCCTCGCCGCGCTTGACGTCGCTCAGCGCGCTGCGCAGCTTGCGATGAAGCGATTCGGCTTCCTTCTTGGCCGACTCCAGCTCGCAGCGCAGCCGTTCGGTCTCGGACCTGGTGTGCTCCTGGGCGGCGGCCAGCTCCGTGCGCAGCCGCTCCAGTTCGGCCCTGGCCTCCTCGTCGGCCCGCTCGGACTCGGCGCGCTGCGCCTCCTCGCCGGCGGCCGTGACCAGCTTGACCCAGCCGACGGGGCGCAGCACATAGGCCGCGGCCGCCACGTCGAGCGGGTCCGCGGCCGGCGGCGGCGACCCCGCGTCGAGGGCGCCGGCGAGTTCGGGCTGCGTCTCTCTGAACCGTTCGCCGATGCGCTGACGGAACAGCGGGTCGGACTCCAGCGCGGAGGCCATCGCGTTGCCCGCGAATTTCAGCCGCCGCGACGGGGTGAACCGTGCGTACTGCCGCAGCTGCGCGGGCAGTTCGGTCATCGTCAGGGAGCCGAAGCCCTCCGAGGCCAGCGCGATGACCCGGCGCCGTACACCTTCGGGCAGCGGGCGGTCGAGCACCTCAGCGGCGCCGTCGCCCGGCTCCCCGCCCTGGTTCTCCACCATCCGTCACCCCACTGTCCGAGGGTGCGGCACTCCTCAGGAGCCCGCGCCCGGCCTGTCCACCAGTTCGACCTGGTCCTGTGCGTTGCACCAACGGCACCGCACCGACTCGATGGTCTCACTGACCACCTCGCGCTCCTCCACCTTCGGCTCACCGGCCAGGTCGAGATGGACGTATTCCACGACCTTGGAGGATCGCGTCACGTCGAAACGCGTGAGGTTGCCGCAGAGCGTGCAGCGCCAGCGGGTCTCGGCGGTCGGCAGGGGAACCGTCATGGTGGCGGGGCGCCTTTCAGGTGGCTTTCGCATCGGAACGCACTCCCCGTAACCCTACGGCCTGGCGGGGTGCGGTGCGGACGCCGTCCGCAGTCGGGGACGCTGATCACAACGGCGAGGCGGTCCCTGCACATCCGTCCCGTTCCGTCAGGATCTGTGCATGATCACGAAACCCGGAGCGGCCGGCCAGAGCCTGCGGACCTCGGCCGCGCGGGTCCTCACGGGCCACGGCCCGCTGGTCACGTACGGCCTGATCGCCCTGTGCTGCGCGGTCTTCGTCCTCTCCCCCGCCGCAGGACTCAATCCGGCGTACGGCACCGGCGATGCGCTGCTCGCCGCCCAGCGCACCTTCTTCGCGCGCTGGGGTGTGATCCCGGCCGAGCTGCTCAGCGGCTCGCCGCGGGCCGCGATCACCCCGGTGACCGCCCTGTTCGTGCACGGCAGCTGGCTGCATCTGCTCGGCAACATGCTCTTCCTCTACGTCTTCGGCGGCATGGTCGAGGAACGGCTCGGGCATCTGCAGTTCGCCCTGTTCTACCTGGGCTGCGGCGCCCTGGCCCTGTTCGCCTACGCGCTGGCGAACGCGGGCTCCACGCAGACCCTGGTCGGGGCGTCCGGGGCGATCTCGGCGGTGCTCGGCGCGTTCCTGAAGCTGTTCCCCAAGGCCCGCGTCACCAGCCTGCTGCCCTTCCTGTTCTTCCTCCCGCTGCGCTTCCCGGCCTGGATCGTGCTGCCGTTCTGGGTGACCCTGCAGTGGCTGGCCGCCCGGCGGGACGAGAACGGTCCGGGGGTCGCGTATCTCGCGCACCTCGCGGGCTTCTCGCTGGGGTTCCTCTACGCATGGGGACGTTATGCCCGTAGGTCTAAAGTGAAGGGGCCCGCCGGGCACAGGGCGCCGGCCACCGAGGGAGACAGTCAGCCGTGATCACCGCGATCGTGCTCATCAAGACCAGCGTCGACCGGATCCCGGAGATCGCCGAGTCCATCGCCGCGCTCGACAGCGTCAGCGAGGTCTTCTCGGTCACGGGTACGTACGACCTGATCGCGATGGTCCGTGTCCACCAGCACGAGAACCTCGCGGACATCATCCCCGGCAAGATCAGCAAGATCCCGGGCGTCGAGGCGACGGACACGCATGTGGCGTTCCGCACGTACTCCCAGCACGACCTCGAGGCGGCCTTCGCCATCGGGCTCGACAACTGACCTGGGTCCTGGGGCGGAAGCAGCCGATGAAGTGCGCGCAGATGAAGACTTCTTCATCCGCGGCTCATCCGGCGCGCGGGGTCGGCGGCGCACGCTGAGTCCATGGCTTTCTCCCACCGCATAGCGACCCTCGCCGCCGTGGTGGCGATCCCTCTCGGCATCGCCGCGACGAGCTACGCCCTCACCGACAGCCCTGAGACCCCCAAGGTGCCGCCGAAGGTCGAGCTGGACAACAGCTCGACGGGAACGCCCGGGTCGAGCACCCCCTCGGCGACACCGGGTACGCGGCAGCCCAGCGGCGACCCGAGCGACGAGGTGGTCTCCAGGCCGCCGGTGAACGACGACGATGACGATGACGACGACCGCGACGACGGCTGACCCCGACCGCATCTCCTCCCCCTGGCGGCTCTCGGCCCGGCTGCGCATCCTCCTGTGGCTGCTCGCCGTGATGGCGGTGGCGCTCGCCGCGGTCGCCGGCACGACCCGATCGATCCTGCTGAGAGATGTCGACCAGCGGGTCGCCCTGCTGCTCAGCCAGGAGGCGAACGAGTTCAAGAACTTCGTCGACATCGGCAGGGACCCGGCGACCAACAAGCCCTTCACGGACACACGGGAGCTCCTGAAGGTGTTCCTGGAGCGCCAGTACGCCGATCCCGACGAGGAGTTGCTCGGTCTGGTCGCGCGCGAACACGACCCGGACCCGGCGAAGCTGGCCCAGGTACGGGACATCCGTGCGGACCTGCCGCTGGACGACGACGCCGCGGCCCGCCGGCGGATCTTCGAGTCCCCCGCGTCCACCGGCACCCTCGACCGCCCCTCGGGCGAGGTGCGCTGGGCGAAGGTCGAGGTCGCGCTGCGCGGCCAGGACGCGCAGGCCGCCTTCGTCGTGGCCTTCCACCCCGAGCACGACCAGGCCCGCGCGGACCAGGTGTTCCGGGTGCTGCTCGCGATCTCCGGGGTGGCGCTCCTGATGACCACGGGCATCGGCTGGGTGGTCGCGGGCCGCATCCTCAAGCCGGTACGTCTCGTACGGACGACGGCCGCGCAGCTCACCGAGCAGGACCTGACCCGGCGCATCCCCGTCCAGGGCAAGGACGATGTGGCCGCGCTGGCCGAGACGTTCAACGGCATGCTCGACCGGCTCGAGCGTGCCTTCGCGGGACAGCGGCAGTTCGTCGACGACGCGGGCCATGAACTGCGTACCCCCATCACGATCGTGCGCGGGCATCTGGAGCTGATGGGCGACGATCCGGCCGAGCGCGAAGAGACCGTACGGATCGTCACCGACGAACTCGACCGGATGAGCCGCATCGTCGAGGACCTGCTGCTGCTCGCCAAGGCCGAGCGGCCCGACTTCGTCACCCCTGAGCCGGTCCAGCTCGCCGAACTCACCGCCGATGTCTACGTCAAGGCCCGCACCCTCGGCGCACGCGACTGGCAGCTGGCCGAAGTCGCCGACGGCGAGGCCCGGTTGGACCCGCAGCGGGTCACGCAGGCGATGGTCCAGCTGGCGCAGAACGCCGTGCAGCACACGGCCGCCGGCGAGACCATCCGCATCGGTTCGAGGGTGCGCGGCCCCCTCGTCGAGATGTACGTGGCCGACTCGGGCATCGGCGTACGGCCGCAGGACGCCGAGCTGATCTTCGAGCGCTTCCGCCGC
This sequence comes from Streptomyces mesophilus, assembly GCF_011044995.1. Taxonomy (GTDB): domain Bacteria; phylum Actinomycetota; class Actinomycetes; order Streptomycetales; family Streptomycetaceae; genus Streptomyces; species Streptomyces mesophilus. Next base: position 14,904 of record NZ_JAAKZW010000040.1, read on the forward strand.
GGGACCACACGCCGGGCCGCGAGCGGCGGAGCCGGGCTCGGTCTGTCCATCGTGAAGGCGATCGCCGAAGGACACCGCGGACAGATACGGCTGCAGAACACCGAGGGCGGCGGCGCGACGTTCGTCCTGGCATGGGACGGCTCGGCGGCATGAACCCAGGACGCACTGAACGCACCGAACGCACCACGGAGCGCGGCGCCCACAACGCCGTAGGAAAGTAGGACGCGATGCACCGGATACTCATAGTCGAGGACGAGGAGCGCATCGCGTCCTTCGTCGAGAAGGGGCTGCGCTCCAACGGCTTCACGACCACGGTCGTCGGCGACGGCGAGAGCGCCCACGACTACGCCCTGACCGGCGGCTTCGACCTGGTGGTCCTGGACATCGGACTGCCCGGCAAGGACGGCTTCACGGTGCTTCGCCAGCTGCGCGAGGCCCGGGTGACGGTGCCGGTGATCGTGCTCACGGCCCGCGATTCGGTACGGGACACCGTGGCCGGTCTGGAGGGCGGCGCCGACGACTGGATGACCAAGCCGTTCCGCTTCGAGGAACTGCTCGCGCGGGTACGGCTGCGGCTGCGCACGGCAGCCCGCGCCCCCGAGGTCACGCTGCTCAAGAACGGCGAGCTCTCACTCGATCTGCGCACCCGCAGGGCGCGCGCCGACGGCCGTACGGTCGATCTCACGGCCCGCGAGTTCGTGCTGCTCGAACTGTTCCTGCGCCACCCCGGCCAGGTCCTGTCGCGGGAACAGATCCTGTCCCACGTCTGGGGTTACGACTTCGACCCCGGGTCCAACATCGTCGACGTGTACGTGAGGGCGCTGCGCAAGAAGCTCGGCGCGCAGCAGGTCGAGACGGTGCGCGGGATGGGGTACCGCATGCCCGGGGAGTGAGCGGCGCCGCCGGGCCGGCCTGCCCGGGCCCGGGTGAACTTTCCTTCATCTACGGCTCATTGAGGGCTCACCGCGGCCCACAACGCTGTACGGCGTGACCCTGAACGTACGGCAGACAGCAACCCTCGTGGTGGCCCTCAGCATCTGCGGGCTGCTGCTCGTCCCCACCAACTTCCCGGCCCTGGACGGCGACGCCCGGCTGACCCTCGCGGTGTTCACCCTGGCGACCTGCGCGTGGATCGGCACCCCGATCGACGACACCTATATCGCCCTGGGCGCGGGGCTCGCGCTCACGGTGACGGGCGTGATCAGCAGCGACACGCTGTTCGGGACGCTCGGCGACGAGACGGTGTGGCTGCTCATCTGCGCGTTCGTGCTCGCCGCCGCGGTACGCCGGACCGGGCTCGCGGGACGGGCCGCGGCCTTCCTGGTCAGCGGGGCCCGCAGCGTACGGCAGTTGACGCATCTGACCACCGCCGCACTGGTCGTGACGGCCTTCGCCGTGCCCGCGACCTCCGGCCGCGCGGCCCTGGCCCTGCCGGTGTTCCTCGCCCTGGCCAAGGTCCTCGCCGACCGCAGGCGCCTCGTGGTGATGCTGGCGCTGCTCTTTCCCACGGTCATCCTGCTTTCGGCGGTGGCGACCCTGATCGGCGCGGGCGCCCACCTCATCACCGTGAACGTCCTGTTCGAGGCGACCGGCGAGCAGATCGGCTTCACACAGTGGCTGCTGCTCGGTCTGCCGCTCGCCGTCGCCTCGTCCCATCTGGCCGCCGAAGCCGTGCTGTTGACGATGACCCGGCACGAGGACCGCACGGGCCCGGTCCGTATCACCGCCGCGCAGATCCAGGAGCACAGCGAGCAGCCGGTCACGGGCCCGCTGAGCACCGAGGAGACCCGCTGCGCACTGCTGCTCGGCACGGTCGTGGTGCTGTGGTGCAGCGAGCCGCTGCACCAGGTGCCGCCCGCCGTGGTCGCCCTGATCGGGGCGGTCGTCGCGGCCTCGCCGGCGCTCGGCACCGTACGTCTCAAGGACGCCCTGAAGACCGTGCCCTGGTCGCTGCTGCTCTTCATGGCCGCGACCATGGCGATGGGCGTCGCCCTCGCCGACTCGGGGGCGGCGAAATGGCTGGTCGACGGATTGCCGAACGGGCTGTCCCCCGCGCTGTTCCTGGGCGTCGTGATCGCCGTCAGCACCGCCGCGCATCTGGTCCTTCAGTCCCGCTCGGCCCGCTCGTCGGTCCTGGTGCCGCTGGTCGTGGTCGCCGCGGTGGGCGCCGGTGTGAACCCGGTGGCCGCCGCGCTCGCCTCGACCGCCGCGGCCGGCTTCTGCCACACCTTGCCGGCCTCCGCCAAGCCCGTGACGCTCTTCGCGGACATCCCCGGCACCCCGACGTACACCCCGCGCGACCTGCTGCGCCTGTCCGCCGTACTCGCACCGCTCACGGCGGCCCTGGTGCTCCTCTTCGCCCTTGCCGTCTGGCCGCTGCTCGGCGTGCCCGTCCTCGCCCCTTGAGCCTCGCGCCCTGAGCGCACCACCTGCTCCCTCAGGCTCGCGCCCTGAGCACGCCACCCCGTACCGGCCCACAATCCCCGCACCCCGATCAGGAGTTCACCATGCTGACCCGAGTCGCCGTCGCCCCCAGCGGTTTCAAGGAGTCCCTGTCCGCCGAGGCCGCCGCCCAGGCCATCGCCGAGGGCGTACGACGCGTCGTACCCGATGCCGAGGTCGACCTCATCCCGCTGGTGGACGGCGGCGAGGGCACCGCGGCGACGCTCGCCGCCGGCACCCCCGGCGGGCAGCTCGTCCCCACCACGGCCACCGGCCCGGTCGGCCGCCCCGTCCGTACCCACTTCGCGCTGCTCGGCCCCACCACGGCAGTCGTCGAGATGGCCGCCGTGGCGGGCCTGTCCCTGGTCCCCCGCGCCCTGCGCGATCCGGGCGCGACCACCACGTACGGCGTGGGCGAACTGATCTCCGCGGCGCTCGACACGGGCGTGCGCCGCATCCTCATCGGCTGCGGCGACTCCGGTACGTCGGACGGCGGCGCGGGTGCGCTGCAAGCTCTGGGGGCGCGGCTCCTCGACACCGACGGCCGTGAACTCCCGTACGGCGGAAGCGCCTTGGCGGCCCTCGACCGGATCGACACGACGGGCTTGGACCCCCGGCTGAAGGACACGGAGCTGCTTGTCGCCTGCAATCCCTTCAACGTCCTGTGCGGGGAGCGCGGCGTCGCCCGGGTCTTCGGCCCGCAGAAGGGCGCGACCCCGCAGCAGGTCGAGGGGCTGTCGGCCTCCCTCGACCGGTGGGCCTCGGCCCTCGAGCGGGATCTGCCGAGCGACCTGGACCTGCGGGAGGGCCCGGGTACCGGCGCGTCCGGCGGCCTCGGCGCGGGCCTCGCCGCGCTCGGCGCGCGGCTGCTCCCCCGCTTCGACGTGCTCCTGGATCACCTCGACCTCGACGCCCGCCTTGCCCGCGCCGACCTGGTCGTCACGGCCGAGGGCGCCCTCGACTTCCAGAGCCCGCGCGGCAAGGTCCCCGCCGAAGTGGCCCGCCGCGCCAAGCTGTCCGGCCGGCCGGTGCTCGTGCTCGCGGGCACGATCGGCGAGGGGGCGCACCGTATCCGCGCTTCGGGCGTGGACGCCTACAGCGGCATCCTGCCCGCGCCGGTCACCCTGACCGAAGCCCTGGGCCGGGGCGCGGAGTTCCTCACGGACGCCACGGAACGCGCCCTGCGGATGGTTCTCCTGGGCGCCCGGCTGGCGGCTTAGCTGTCAGGCAGAGGTGTCGGGCACGCAACGCCCGTCCTCGGTACGGTAGTTCCACCGCGCACCGTCACGGACCAGCTCGCCGACGGCGCGTACGAAACGCTCCACGTGCTCGTCGGGCGTCCCCGCGCCGAAGCTCACCCGGATCGCGTTCAGCGACTTCTCGCCGGGCGCGGCCTCGGGGGCGCCGCACTCGCCCTGCTCCTGCGGATCGCTGCCGAGCAGGGTGCGCACCAGCGGGTGGGCGCAGAACAGTCCGTCACGCACCCCGATGCCGTACTCGGCGGAGAGCGCGGCGGCGAAGTGCGAGCTGTTCCAGCCGTCGACGACGAAGGAGATGACGCCCACGCGCGGGGCGTCGTCGCCGAACAGCGAGAGCACCCTGACCTGGGGCACCTCGGCAAGTCCCGTACGGACCCGCCCGATCAGCTCCTGCTCCCGCGCGACCAGCTGGTCGAACCCGGCCTCGGCGAGCGCCTTGCACGCGGAGGCGATGGAGTAGGCGCCGATCACGTTCGGCGAACCGGCCTCGTGCCGCGCGGCGGTGGAGTGCCACTCGACGTCCACGCCGCCGTCGGTGCGCCGCGCGACCGCCTTGGACGCGCCGCCGCCCGCGAGGTACGGCTCGGCCTCCTGCAGCCAGTCGGCACGCCCGGCAAGGACGCCGGAGCCGAAGGGCGCGTACAGCTTGTGCCCGGAGAAGGCCACCCAGTCCACGTCCAACTCCTGTACGGAGACGGGGTGATGGGGCGCGAGCTGAGCGGCGTCGAGCACGATGCGCGCACCGTGCGCGTGAGCGGCCGCCGCCAGCTCGCGCACCGGCCAGAGCTCGCCGGTGACATTGGACGCCCCGGTCACGCACACGAGCGCCGGACCGTACGGGTCGCGCGCGGCGAGCGCGGTCTCCAGGGTGCGTACGGCCTCGTCGGGCGTACGGGGAGCGTTGAGGTAGGTGACCCGGGCATCGCGCCAGGGCAGCAGCGACGCGTGGTGCTCGGTCTCGAAGACGAACACCTGGCAGTCGGCGGGCAGCGCCTGGGCCAGCAGGTTGAGCGAGTCGGTGGTCGACCGCGTGAAGATCACCTGGTCGCCCTCGCGGCAGTCGAGGAACTCCTCGACGGTGCGCCGCGCGTTCTCGAACAGGTCGGTGGACAGCTGCGACAGATAGCCGGCGCCGCGGTGCACGCTGCCGTAGTACGGCGCGTACGCGGCCACGTCGTCCCAGACCCGCTGCAGGGCGGGGGCGCTGGCCGCGTAGTCCAGGGCGGCGTAGGTGACTTCACCGCCGGTGACGAGCGGCACGCGGACATCGCGGCCGAGGACCTGGAGCGGCTCGGTACACACCGGCTCGGCGGCGGAGGCTTCGAGGGTGGCGGCGTTGGTGTTCAGGTACGCGGACATGGCGAACTCCCGTGGCAGGCAGGCGAATGCACCGCGCGAGCCGTACGGCGTCGAGCGCGGGTGATCCGAAAAAAGGGGGGAAAAGAGGGTGCGCGGAAGTGGGGCGGATTCGCCCTATCGCATTCGCTTGCTCACGAGACTGCTCCCTTGAGGACCAGGACCCCAGGGTGTGCAGGGGTCCGCGCTTGCCACAGACCTTGTTGTCTGCGGCCTGGTCTTCACCCGGGGCACCCCGCCACGGACGGAGGGTTGCCGGACAGCGGGCCGGGGCCGTAGTCGCTGTCACTCATGACCTGTGCAGCATCTTGCCAGAAGATCTTCCACGCGCAAGGCGCAGTCCGTATCCCGGACTGCGCCCTGCGTCACATCCGCGCGCCCTCAGGCGTTGCTGGCCTTGATCCACCGCTCGAGCGTCCTGCGCGCCGCACCCGAGTCGATGGCCTCGGCGGCCTTGTCCATCCCGGCCCGGATCTGCTCGGCGAGCGGCGCGTCCGTCGGCTCCAACGCGACGAGCGCCGCGGCCGAGTTGAGCACCACCGCATCCCGTACGGGACCTGTCTCCCCCGAGAGCACCCGGCGCGCGACCTCGGCGTTGTACGAGGCGTCGGCGCCGCGCAGCGCCTCGACCGGCACCAACTCGAGGCCGACATCGCGCGGATCGAAGGACTCCTCGCGTACGACACCGTCGCGCACGATCCACACCCGCGAGGTCGCGGTGGTGGTCAGCTCGTCGAGCCCGTCGTCACCGCGGAACACCAGCGAGGAGTTCCCGCGCTCGGCGAACACCCCGGCCACGATCGGCGCCATCCGCGGATCGGCCACGCCCACGGCCTGCGCCTTCACCCGCGCCGGGTTGGTCAGCGGACCGAGCACATTGAAGATCGTCCGGATGCCCAACTGGCCGCGTGCCGCACCGGCATGACGCAGCGCCGGGTGGAACTTCACGGCGAAGCAGAAGGTGATCCCGGCCTCTTCGGCCACCTCGGCCACGCGCTGCGGCGTCAGCTCCAGATTGACCCCGAGCTTCTCCAGGACGTCGGAGGACCCGGACGCGGACGAAGCGGCCCGGTTGCCGTGCTTGACGACCTTGGCGCCCGTGCCGGCGATGACGATCGACGACATGGTCGAGATGTTGACCGTCTTGGCGCCGTCGCCCCCGGTCCCGACGATGTCCACGGTCGGCCCGGACACCTCGATGACATTGGCGTGCTCGTACATCGCGCGTACGAGACCGGTGATCTCACCGACGGTCTCGCCCTTGGCCCGCAGCGCCACCACGAACCCGGCGATCTGAGCGTCGGTCGCCTCACCGCGCATGATGCGGTCCATCGCCCAGAAGGTGTCCTCGGCGCTCTGGTCGCGCCCGTCGAGCAGTCCGTTCAGTACGGCGGGCCAGGAACGGACCGCCGTGGTGTCGCCTCCAGCGGGGGTCACAGCGCTCATGGTCGCTCCTGGTCGTCGGTACGAATCGGCAGGCCTCAGCCTAACGAAGCCCGGGGACGGCAAAGAGCCCCGTCCAGCGAATGGACGGGGCTCCTGCCGTGGCGTTCAGCTACAGAGATCAGTGGTGGCCGTGGCCGCTGGTGATCTCCTTGTACTCGTCGGCGGTGGGCTTGGGGATCTGGCTCTCTTCCCCGTACATGCCCTGCGAGAGCTTGGCCTTGAGCTTCTGCGTGCCCTTCACCTTGCGCTCGACACCGTTCTCGTCGACCGTCGGGCCGAGCTCGAGCGGCTTGTGCTGCTCGTGCGCCGTGAGGGTGTGCAGCGCCTCCTGGCTGAGCGGCTCGTGCACCTCGATGAACTCACCGTGCGGCAGGCGCTTGATGATGCCGGACTCGCGTCCGTGCAGCACCTTGTCCTTGTCGCGGCGCTGGAGGCCGAGGCAGATCCGCTTGGTGATGATGAACGCGATCACCGGTCCGACGAAGAACGCGATCCGGACGAACCAGGTGATCGAGTTGATCGACAGATGGAAGTGCGTCGCCCAGAGGTCGTTTCCACCACCGATGAGGAGGATGAAGTACCAGGTCAGCCAGGCCACACCGAAGGCTGTACGGGTCGGGGCGTTGCGCGGGCGGTCCAGGATGTGGTGCTCGCGCTTGTCCCCGGTGACCCAGGACTCGATGAACGGCCAGACGGCGATCGTCACGAGCACCAGCGGGAAGATGATCAGCGGGATGAACACACCCAGGACGAGCGTGTGACCCCAGGCGTTGATCTCCCAGCCCGGCATGACACGGATCAGGCCTTCGGAGAAGCCCATGTACCAGTCGGGCTGGGCGCCGGTCGACACCTGGTCCGGACGGTACGGGCCGAGCGCCCAGATCGGGTTGATCGAGGCGAGCGCCGAGATGGCCGCGATGACACCGAAGACCAGGAAGAAGAAGCCGCCGGCCTTCGCCATGTACACGGGCAGAAGCGGCATGCCGACCACGTTCTTGTTGGTCTTGCCGGGGCCCGCGAACTGGGTGTGCTTGTGGTAGAAGACCAGGATCAGGTGCGCCACCACGAGCCCGAGCATGATGCCCGGCAGCAGCAGGATGTGCACCGAGTAGAACCGGGCCACGAAGTCGCCGCCGGGGAACTCTCCGCCGAACAGGAACATCGACAGATACGTACCGACGATCGGCACCGAGAGCACCGCGCCCTGCATGAAGCGCACACCGGTACCCGACAGCAGGTCGTCCGGCAGTGAGTAACCGGTGAATCCGGTGAACATGCCGAGGACGAGCAGCAGGAAGCCGAACAGCCAGTTGACCTCACGCGGCTTGCGGAACGCGCCGGTGAAGAACACGCGCATCATGTGCACGAGCATGGCCGCGACGAAGATCAGCGCCGCCCAGTGGTGGATCTGCCGGATCAGCAGACCACCGCGCACATCGAAGGAGATGTGCATGGTCGAGTTGAACGCCTCGGACATCAGCTGACCCTGCAGCGGGACGTAGCTGCCGTGGTACTCCACCTCGTTCATCGACGGGTGGAAGAACAGCGTCAGATACACACCCGTGAGGATGATGATGATGAAGCTGTAGAGGCAGATCTCGCCGAGCATGAAGGACCAGTGGTCCGGAAAGATCTTCCGCATGTTGGCCTTGGCCAGGGAGTAGATCCCGAGACGGCCGTCGGCCCAGTCGGCAACGCGCTCGCCCGCAGGCGCTTTGCGCTTGTTGTCCGTCGAAGAAGTTGTGGTGCTCATCCGCGCTCCCAGAAGGCAGGACCGACAGGCTCCTCGAAGTCGCCAAGCGCCTGGAGGTAGCCCTCCTCGTTCACGCCGATGCGCAGCTGCGGCAGGGCGTGGCCGGCGGGACCGAAGATCACTCGGGCTCCGTCGGTGAGGTCGAAGGTGGACTGGTGGCACGGGCAGAGGACGTGGTGCGTCTGCTGCTCGTACAGAGAGATCGGGCAGCCCACGTGGGTGCAGATCTTCGAGTAGGCCACGATGCCCTCGTGGGACCACTCGAGTTCCTGCTTGTCCTTGATGTCGTCCGGCTCGAGGCGGACGATCATCAGGGCGGCCTTGGCGATCTGGGTCTGGAAGTCGTGGTCGTGCTCCTCCAAGCCCTCGGGCTTGGCGAAGGTCAGCGAACCGACGGCCACGTCCGCGGGACGCAGCGGCTCGTTCGTGTTCTGGTTCACGAGCAGCTTGCCCTTGGCCCACAGCGTGTGCCGGAGCTTGTCCTCGGGCAGCGGACCGAGGTCACGAAGCAGGACCACACCGGACAGCGGGACCAGGGTCAGCGCACCGAACATGGTGTTGCGGATCAGCTTGCGCCGACCCATCGCCGACTCCTTGGCGCCCTGCTTGAAGTCCGCGAGGACCTTCGCCTTGACCTCGGGCGGCGCCGAGATCTCGTGCCGCTCGTCGGCGATCTCCTCGTCGGACATCAGGGTGCGGGCCCAGTGGACCGCGCCCGCGCCGATGCAGAACAGCGCGATGCCGAGGGTCATGCCCAGGGCGAAGTTCAGCGCGCTGATGTGCCCGATCGGCCAGACGTAGATGCTCTTGTCGACCGGGAACGCCACGTACGAGGCGATGAAGCCGATCGTGGCCAGCATCGACAGCGTGAACAGGAAGGCCACGGTGCGCTCGGAGCGCTTCGCGGCCCGCTCGTCGATGTCCTGGATGCGGTGCTCGTGGGGCGGCAGTCCGGGATCGGCGAACGGGTTCTCCCCGTGCTTCTCCAAGTCGGCGCCGTCGGCCTGCGCTACGGGCAGGTTCTCTTCTGGAATGTCTTGGCTGCTCATGACTTCTTGGCCTTTGCGGTCCGCGCGGCGACCCACACAGCGACAGCGATCAGGGCACCGAGACCGAAGATCCAGGCGAACAGACCCTCGCTGACCGGGCCGAGCCCGCCGAGCTTGAGACCGCCGGGGCTCTCCGTCTTCTCACCATTGACCGCGTCAAGGTACGCGATGATGTCCTTCTTCTGCTTCTCCGGCATCGTCGTGTCGGGGAAGGAGGGCATGTTCTGCGGGCCGGTCTGCATGGCCTCGTAGATGTGCTTGGGGCTGACGCCCTCAAGGCTCGGCGCGAACTTGCCCTTCGTCAGGGCGCCGCCCTCACCGGTGAAGTTGTGGCACTGCGCGCAGTTGGTACGGAACAGCTCGCCACCCTTGGCGATGTCCGCACCCTCCGGGCTGACCTGCTTGTCCGTCGGGGTGACCGGACCGGCGCCGAGGGAGGCGACGTACGCGGCCAGCTGGTCGATCTCGGCCTGCGTGTAGATGTTCTTCTTCTTCGGCACCTGGGCGCCGGGCTGCTGGGCCGGCATACGGCCGGTGCCCACCTGGAAGTCCACCGCGGCGGAGCCGACGCCCACGAGCGACGGACCGTCAGTGGTGCCCTGACCACCGGTGCCGTGGCAGCTGGCGCAGCCGACCGAGTAGAGCTTCTTGCCCTCCTCGATCGCGAGGGACTGCTGTGTTTCTTCGGCCTGCGCCTTGTCCGCCGGCGCGAACGCGGCGTACAGCCCCCCGGTGGCCGCAAGCGCGAGGATTAGGACGACGACCGCCGCCAGCGGATGGCGTCGTCGTGCGGAGAGCTTTTTCACGGATTACCCCGGTGTCAGGATCTTCTGCGTCGATGCTTCGGAAAGGTTCGGGTCTCGGCCCGGCTTACGGGTTCTCGGCCCCGCTACTTGATCATGTAGATCGTGGCGAAGAGACCGATCCACACCACATCGACGAAGTGCCAGTAGTAGGACACGACGATGGCTGCGGTCGCCTGCTCGTGAGTGAATCTGCGAGCCGCGTAGGTACGGCCCAGTACGAGCAGGAAGGCGATGAGCCCACCCGTCACGTGCAGGCCGTGGAAGCCGGTGGTCAGGTAGAACACCGAGCCGTACGGGTCGGACGAGAGCGAGAGACCCTCGTGCTTGACCAGCTCGGTGTACTCGAAGACCTGACCGCCGATGAAGACCGCGCCCATGATGAAGGTCACGATGAACCACATCCGGAGCTTCTTCACGTCCCCGCGCTCGGCGGCGAAGACGCCGAGCTGGCAGGTGAGCGAAGAGAGCACCAGGATCGTGGTGTTCGTCGCCGAGAAGGGGAAGTTCAGGCTCGAGGCCATTTCCTTCCAGTGCTCGGCACCCGTCACCGAACGCAGGGTGAAGTACATCGCGAAGAGGGCCGCGAAGAACATCAGCTCGGAGCTCAACCAGATGATGGTTCCGACGCTGGTGAGGTTCGGCCGATTGACCGACGGGTGCGCGTGCCCGGTTTCTACTGTCGTTGCTGTCGCCACGACCGACATTATGTCGGTCGCTTATCTGGCACTCACTCCGGGGGGTGCCGTTCGGAGTGTTCGCGCCCGATGTCCAGCCCGGATGGCCCATCGAAGGGCCCTGCGTACCGGTGTTGACGGGGTGTTTGACGGAGTAGCATCCGCGCAACGGTGTACGGCCTTTCCCACGGAGGAACCATGCAGTCGACCGCCACGGTCCTGGTCTACAGCGACGACGCCAACACCCGCGAGCAGGTGAGGCTGGCGACCGGTCGCAGGCCGGCCGCGGATGTTCCCCAGGTCGAGTTCATCGAGTGCGCCACCCCTGCCGCCGTCCTCAAGGAGCTCGACCGGGGCGGTATCGATGTCTGTGTGTTCGACGGAGAGGCCGTGCCGATGGGCGGCATGGGGATGTGCCGGCAGATCAAGGACGAGGTCTTCCAGTCGCCGCCCGTACTGCTTCTGATGGGCCGTCCGCAGGACGCCTGGCTGGCCACCTGGAGCCGCGCGGAGGCCGCGGTGACGCTGCCGGTCGAGCCCGTCGAGTTCGCCGCCTCACTGGCCGCCCTGCTGCGCACGCGCCTGGCCATCGGGGCCTGATCTTCCTTACCGCTGAACGCACTTGAGCCCGTACGGTGGTCCGTACGGGCTCGAGCCATGTCACGCGTTCGGGTCACACCGCACGCGGACCGCCGTCACACGGAGGGGCGAAGGCGGGCCTCGTCGTGGTGGGTCTGGCCCTCGCGCAGATCGGCGTTGACCACGCTGCCCTTGCGCCAGTCCTTCCACTCCATGTTCCAGTCGCCGAGGCCGTTGCCGTACGCCGGCAGGTACTCGCCGTAGCTGTTGATGGTGCGCACGATGTCGCCGGGCTGCACGATCCCGTAGAACCAGGCGGCGTTGCCTGTGCTCATTCCCACACATCCGTGGCTGACGTTGGCGTAGCCGTGCGAGCCGGCCGACCAGGGCGCCGCGTGCACGTACTCGCCCGTGTCGGTGAGACGGGTCGCGTAGTAGACCTGCTTGTCGTAGAACTCGGCGGCGCCGATGGCCCGGCTGGTCATCCGGACCACGTACTCCTTGCCGAGCACGACCTTGGTGCCGTTGCGCGTCTCCCAGCCGGGCTTGCCGGTGGTCACCGGCATGGAGTTGATCTCCTCGCCGTTGCGGTAGACGGTCATGTAGTGGGCGCCGGCGTCCACCACGGCCTCGATCTTGCTGCCCGTGGTGAGCTTCAGGGGCTTGCCCTCGCCGCCCCACAGCTTGTCGGCGATCTTCACGCCCTCCAGGTGCGAGGAGACGGAGATCTTGGCGTTGGCGGGCCAGTAGTCCTTGGGGCGGTAGTGCAGCTTGTCGTCCTCGAACCAGTGCCAGGTGCCCTCCGTGGCCGGCTCCGAGCGGACCTCCAGGGAGCGCTCGACGATCGCCCGCGCCTTCTCGTCCTTGACGGGCCTGCTCAGCGTGGCGGTGACGGGCATACCGACGCCGTACTGGCCCTCCTCGGGGCCGAACTCGACGTCCACGCGCCCCTTCTTGGCCGCCTCGCGGGTCTCGAAGGTGAGGACCTTGCGGCCGGGCGAGCCCTCTTCGTCCTCGGTGCTCACCTTGACCGTGTAGGCCGCGCCCGCGGCGAGCGGCGTCGTGGTGTGCCAGCGACTGCCGTCGGCGGAGAGCTCACCGGCCACGTAACGGCCCAGCGCATCCGTGGCGGTGACGTCGGTGATCCGTCCGCCCTTGCCCTGTGCGGTGACTTCCAGGGGCTTGTCCGGGTCCGCCTTCTGGGTACCCGCGGGCCCGTTGAAGGCGATCTGGCCGGCCGCGTCATAGGGCTTCGCCGAGAGCGGGTGGCCGTCGGAGCCGCAGCCCGTGGCGCCCGCGGCAAGCGCGGCCACAAGAAGGGTGCAGCTCAATACCGTGCGCATTCGCGGTGAGTGGCTCATGCAGCACACGCTATGAAGGTTTGTCACCGACGGCGCGCGGAGTGCTCCGTACGAGAAGCTCAAACTGCTGCAAAAGAGGGGCCCGGACGACTCCTGACGGAGTGTCCGGGCCCCTCGCAGAGCTCAGCGTGCTAGCGGCTCACTGGTTCTGGTTCTCACCGCGGTAGTACTCGAAGACCCAGCCCCACAGGCCGACCAGGATGATCGGGGCCGAGAAGTAGAGCAGCCACCAGCCGAAGACGACGCCCATGAAGGCGAGCGCGCCACCGATTCCGAGCGCGAGCGGCTGCCAGCTGTGCGGGGAGAAGAACCCCACCTCGCCGGCCTCGTCCGCGACATCGGCCTCCTTGTTGTCCTGCGCCATCTGGTCCACGCGCCGGGCCGTGAAGGCCAGGTAGTAGCCGACCATGATGCACAGGCCGAAGGCCAGGAACAGTGCCGTGGTACCGGCCGGCTCCTTCGACCACACGCCGTAGACGATCGCCATGGCGAGCACGAAGACGCTCAGCCAGATGAACATCTTTCCTTGGACCTTCACTTGCCTGCCTCCTTGCCGCCCGCGAGGGCCTTGTCACCGTGGCCGGAGGCGGCCAGCTGTTCCTGCTCCATGGCGACGATCTCCGGGTGGTGCAGATCGAACGCCGGGGATTCGGAGCGGATACGCGGCAGCGTGAGGAAGTTGTGCCGCGGCGGCGGGCAGGACGTGGCCCACTCGAGCGAGCGGCCGTAGCCCCACGGGTCGTCGACCTCGACCTTCTTGCCGTACTTGGCGGTCTTCCAGACGTTGTACATGAACGGCAGGATCGACATACCGAGCAGGAAGGACGCGATCGTCGAAATCGTGTTCAGGGCCGTGAAGCCGTCGGCCGCGAGGTAGTCCGCGTAACGACGCGGCATGCCCTCGGCGCCCAGCCAGTGCTGCACCAGGAACGTGCCGTGGAAGCCCACGAACAGCGTCCAGAAGGTGATCTTGCCGAGGCGCTCGTCCAGCATCTTGCCGGTGAACTTCGGCCACCAGAAGTGGAAGCCGGCGAACATCGCGAAGACGACGGTGCCGAACACCACGTAGTGGAAGTGCGCCACCACGAAGTACGAGTCAGAGACGTGGAAGTCCATCGGCGGCGAGGCCAGGATGACACCGGTCAGACCACCGAAGGTGAAGGTGATCAGGAAGCCGATGGTCCAGAGCATCGGTGTCTCGAAACTCAAGGACCCCTTCCACATCGTTCCGATCCAGTTGAAGAACTTCACGCCTGTTGGCACGGCGATCAAGAACGTCATGAAGGAGAAGAACGGCAGGAGCACTCCGCCGGTGACGTACATGTGGTGCGCCCACACCGTCACGGACAGACCCGCGATCGCGATCGTCGCGCCGATCAGACCGATGTAACCGAACATCGGCTTGCGCGAGAAGACCGGGATGATCTCGGAAATGATGCCGAAGAACGGCAAGGCGATGATGTACACCTCTGGATGCCCGAAGAACCAGAAGAGGTGTTGCCATAGCAACGCGCCGCCATTTGCGGCATCGAAGATATGGGCTCCGAATTTACGGTCCGCCTCCAGGGCGAACAGCGCGGCCGCGAGCACCGGGAAGGCGAGCAGGACCAGCACACCGGTCAGCAGCACGTTCCAGGTGAAGATCGGCATACGGAACATCGTCATGCCGGGGGCACGCATGCAGATGATGGTCGTGATGAAGTTGACCGAACCGAGGATCGTGCCGAAGCCGGAGAAGGCCAGACCCATGATCCACATGTCGGCGCCGATGCCCGGCGAGCGGACGGCGTCCGACAGCGGGGAGTAGGCGAACCAGCCGAAGTCGGCCGCACCCTGCGGGGTGAGGAAACCGCCGACGGCGATCAGCGAGCCGAACAGGTAGAGCCAGTAGGCGAACATGTTCAGCCGCGGGAACGCCACATCGGGAGCACCGATCTGCAGCGGCATGATCCAGTTCGCGAAGCCCGCGAACAGCGGCGTCGCGAACATCAGCAGCATGATCGTGCCGTGCATCGTGAACGCCTGGTTGAACTGCTCGTTCGACATCAGCTGCGTGCCGGGACGGGCCAGTTCGGCGCGCATGAAGAGCGCCATCAGACCGCCGATGCAGAAGAACGCGAACGACGTGACCAGGTACAGCGTGCCGATCGTCTTGTGGTCGGTGGTGGTCAGCCACTTCACCACGACGTTGCCGGGCTGCCTGCGCCGGACCGGGATCTCGTTCTCATACGAGTCCTCGGCTTCGGCGGCACCCTTTGGTTGCTCGTTGAGGATGCTCACAGTTGGGTCTTCTCCGAGTTCCTGGCATTGTCCGTCTGCTCAATGCCGGCCGGGACATACCCGGTCTGGCCCTTCTTCGCGAGCTCTTCCAGGTGCTCCTGGTACTTCTCGGGAGAAACGACCTTCACGTTGAACAGCATTCGGGAATGGTCCACGCCGCAGAGCTCGGCGCACTTGCCCATGAAGGTGCCCTCCTTGTTGGGGGTCACCTCGAAGACATTGGTGTGGCCCGGGATGACGTCCTGCTTCATCAGGAACGGCACGACCCAGAAGGAGTGGATGACGTCGCGCGAGGTCAGCACGAAGCGGACCTTCTCGCCCTTCGGCAGCCACAGGGTCGGACCCGGGTTGTTGTTCTGCGGGTTCCGGGTGCCCGGAGTGCCGATGTCGTAGACACCGCCGGCGTCGGCCGGGAACGCGTCCCGGTACTTGTCCGGGATGTCCGCGAGGTTCTCGTCCGTCTTGGCGTCACCCTTGGAACCGGGCACGTTCTCGACGTAGTTGAAGCCCCAGCTCCACTGGAAGCCGACCACGTTGACCGTGTGGGCGGGCTTCTCGGACTGGGCGAGGAGCTTCGTCTCGTCGCGTGCCGTGAAGTAGAAGAGCACCGAGACGATGATGAGCGGAACCACCGTGTACAGCGCCTCGATGGGCATGTTGTACCGGGTCTGCGGAGGAACCTCGACCTTGGTGCGGCTGCGCCTGTGGAAGATGACACTCCACAGGATCAGGCCCCAGACGAGCACGCCCGTGGCGAGCGCTGCGGCCCATGAGCCCTGCCACAGGGAGAGGATCCGAGGAGCCTCCTCCGTGACGGGGGTGGGCATTCCAAGGCGGGGGAAATCCTCGTACGTACAACCTGTAGCGGTCGCAAGAATGAGGCCCGCAGTCAGCACCTGCGGCAGCTTCCGCCGCATCGGGCGCCGCGACGAGCGGTCGGAGCCGTTGGGACTCACGTAGCGCCTTCCCGAGAGTCTCGCCCGCTCGACCGGGCTCGTCCATGATGCTTGGTCGGGCACCGGCCCGTGTACGGGCAGGGGTTTGGATGTTTATGCGGACCAAACCCTACTGGACGCTATTTGGGGTCGCGCGGGGAGGGTGCCCAACGCGCCGAGGTGCGACCCGAAGGGGTGGAAAACCGCCCTTGAACAGGCAACTGACGGTCCCTCGACTGATACCGACAGTAAGTCGGTGCGGCCCTGGCCGGACAGGCGGCCGGTGCACCTGCAACCCCTCGTACGAATGAGCGGCGCAGGTAGCGTGAGGACGTGCCGTACTTCGATGCCGCGACCTCCGCTCCCCTGCACCCTGTCGCCCGGCAGGCCCTGCTCGCCGCCCTGGACGAGGGCTGGGCCGACCCCGCCCGGCTCTACCGCGAGGGCCGCAGGGCCCGGCTGCTGCTCGACGCCTCGCGTGAGGCGGCGGCCGAAGCGGTGGGCTGCCGCCCGGACGAGCTGGTGTTCACCGCCTCGGGGACGCAGGCGCTGCACACCGGGATCGCGGGCGCCCTGGCCGGACGGCGGCGCGCCGGGCGTCACTTGATCGTGTCCGCCGTGGAGCATTCCGCGGTGCTCCATTCGGCGGCGGTCCATGAGGGACAGGGCGGCGAGGTGACGGAGATCCCGGTGGACCGGGGTGGCCGGGTCGACGCTTCTTTGTTCGTACGGGCACTGCGCGAGGACACCGCCCTTGCGTGTCTGCAGTCCGCCAACCACGAGGTGGGCACGGTGCAGCCGGTGGCCGAGATCGCCGAGGTCTGCCGGGCGACCGGGGTGCCGCTGCTCGTGGACGCGGCGCAGTCGCTCGCGTGGGGGCCGGTGGAGGGCGGCTGGTCGGTGTTGACGGGCAGTGCGCACAAATGGGGCGGTCCGGCCGGTGTGGGCCTTTTGGCCGTACGCAAGGGAGTGCGCTTCTCCGTGCAAGGCCCCGTGGACGAGCGGGAGTCGGGGCGTGCGCCCGGGTTCGAGAATCTGCCGGCGATCGTCGCGGCGGCGGCCTCGCTGCGGGCGGTGCGGGCCGAGGCGGCTCAAGAGGCCGCCCGGCTACGGGAGTTGACGGCGCTGATCCGGGCCCGGGTGCCGGAGATCGTGGCGGATGTGGAGGTCGTCGGCGATCCTGAGCGGCGGCTGCCGCATATCGTCACGTTCTCTTGTCTCTATGTCGACGGCGAGTCGCTGCTGCACGAGCTGGACCGGGCGGAGTTCTCCGTGTCGTCCGGCTCTTCCTGTACGAGCTCCACGCTGACGCCGAGCCATGTGCTCAAGGCGATGGGGGTGCTGAGCGAGGGCAATGTGCGGGTGTCGCTGCCGCCCGGGACTTCGAGGGACGACGTCGAACGCTTCCTTACCGTCCTGCCGGACGCCGTCGCTTCCGTACGGGAGAAGCTGGGCGCTCCGGTCGGGGACGCGTCCCCGTCGGGCCTCGAGGAGCTGATCCTCGACACGCTCGGCAAGCGCTGCCCTCTCCCGGTGATCGAGCTGGCGAAGGCCATCGGGCGGGTGGTGGCTGGCGGGACCGTCACCGTCATCTCGGACGACGAGGTGGCCGAGCTCGACATCCGCGCGTGGTGCCATCTGCGCGGACACGAGTACGTGGGCGAGAAGCCGGCGGACCAGGGGTGGGCCTATGTGGTCCGCCGGCTCATCTAGGCCTCAGGCCAGGTGCTCCTTGACCTCCGCGGCCGCGTCGAAGCCGTACGCCTTGGTGAAGCGGTCCATGAAGTGGGCGCGGCGCAGGGTGTACTCCTGGGTGCCGAGCGTCTCGATCACCAGGGTCGCGAGCATGCAGCCGATCTGGGCGGCGCGCTCGAGGGAGACACCCCAGGACAGACCGGACAGGAAGCCGGCGCGGAACGCGTCGCCGACGCCGGTCGGGTCGACCTTGGCGTCCTCCTCCGGGCAGCCGACCTCGATGGCCTCGTCGCCGACGCGCTCGATGCGCACACCGCGCGAGCCGAGGGTGGTGACGCGGTGGCCGACGCGGCCGAGGATCTCCTCGTCGCTCCAGCCGGTCTTGGACTCGATGAGGCCCTTCTCGTACTCATTGGAGAAGAGGTACGTGGCGCCGTCGAGCAGGGTGCGGATCTCGTCGCCGTTCATCCGCGCGATCTGCTGCGAGAAGTCGGCGGCGAAGGGGATCTCGCGCGAGCGGCACTCCTCGGTGTGGCGGAGCATCGCCTCCGGGTCGTCCGCGCCGATCAGGACCAGGTCGAGGCCGCCCACGCGGTCGGCGACGGTCTTCAGCTCGATCAGCCGGGCCTCGCTCATCGCGCCCGTATAGAAGGAGCCGATCTGGTTGTGGTCCTTGTCCGTGGTGCACACGAAGCGGGCCGTGTGCAGCGTCTCGGAGATACGGACCGAGGCGGTGTCGACACCGTGCCGGTCGAGCCATGCGCGGTACTCGTCGAAGTCGGAGCCGGCGGCGCCGACGAGGATCGGGGCGGTGCCGAGCTGTCCCATGCCGAAGCAGATGTTCGCTCCGACGCCTCCCCGGCGGACGTCGAGGTTGTCGACGAGGAAGGAGAGAGAGACCGTGTGCAGCTGATCGGCGACCAGCTGGTCGGCGAAGCGGCCGGGGAAGGTCATCAGGTGGTCGGTGGCGATGGAGCCGGTGACTGCGATACGCACGACGTTGAGTCTCCTGCGCGTGGGCTGGGGTTGACACCTCACGCTACCGGGAAGTCCCCGTATCTCTGAACCGATCGCACACAGAGGTCACCGCCTGCGACGACCTGGCGAAATTACCGGAAAGTAGGGGTTTTTCTGGCGGGCACGACGTGCGTACGGTGCGGTTATGTCGAAGCACATGGCGCCCGCGCCGCTCTCCCCCGCCGCCCAGGACTTCACGCTGAAGCAGCTGCAGGGGGACTGCGCCCGGATGGTGCCGCACTGGGCCGCGCCCCAGGCCTCCGTCGTCTCTCCCGTGCCGCCCTCGCGGATCCATGGGATCGTCGTGCCACCGGCGTCCGCGCGGATGCTGGACGCGATGTCCGAATACGGAGACTGAGCGGCCTGAGCGCCCACGGCGGTATCCACCAGGGAACCGAACACTCTCCCGGGCCGTCCCACTGTCGATCCCCCGTCGTGGGGAGCCGGCATACGGTCCGGGATGCCCGGCCCTGGTGAAGGAGTCATGTCGTGAGCACCGATGGCATAGATGAGGAAACCCGCAGGCCGAAGTCGCGCCTCGTGGTCGCCTCGGTCGCGGCGGCCGTGCTGCTCGCGGGTGGCGGGGGCGCCTATCTCGCCACCAGCAGCTCCTCCGGCAGTGGACGCGGAGACTCCGGTGCGCCCGCCGGCGACGGCACTCCTCCCCCGCTGACGCTCGACGGCTACACACCGAACGCCGACGGCGGTGAACCGGTGCCGGGCGGTGCGCAGTTCACAGCGCGGGGCGAGCTGCCCGAGGCGCCCGAATTCGTTGCCGTGTACCGGGCCTCGGGCGAGGTCTCCGAGAAGCAGGTCGCGAAGCTGGCCGAGGCGCTGAAGGTGCCGGGCGAGGTGACCTCGCAGGGTGCCGAGTGGCGGGTCGGCACAGGCAAGAACGCGCCGCTGCTCACGGTGACCAAGCAGGCGCCCGGGACGTGGACCTATGCGCCCCTGGTCAATGACCCGGAGACCTGCCCGCGCGAGGGCGGCTGCGACAAGCCCGTGGGTTCCGGGATGGCGAACCTGCCGTCGGTGGACGAGAAGACGGCGAAGGCCGCGGCCGCTCCCGTACTGAAGGCGCTCGGGCAGGACGACGCCGAGCTCGACGCACGGCAGACGATGGGTGCGGCGCGCGTGGTCAACGCGGATCCCGTGGTGGGCGGGCTGCCGACGTACGGCGCCTCGACCGGGATCAAGATCGGTCCTGACGGTGAAGTCTCCGGCGCGAGCGGGCAGTTGGCGAAGCCGGTCAAGGGCGCCGAGTACCCCGTGATCAGCGCCGAGGCAGCGCTCGAGCAGCTCAACTCGGCGCCGGCCGGGATCGCGCCCGGGAAGATCGGGGGCTGCGCCAGCGCCGTACCGCATCAGGACGATCTCACCGTCGGTGAGCCGCAGCAGCCGTGCGATCCGGGTGCGAAGCCGGCGCCGCCGAAGCCGCAGCAGGTGAAGGTGGAGTCCGCGGTGTTCGGTCTCGCCGCGTACCACGAGAAGGGCCGGCAGGTGCTGGTCCCGTCGTGGCTGTTCTCGGTGGCGCAGGCGGGTGCGGAGCCCGTCACCGTGACGCATCCGGCCGTCGAGAAAGAGTTCCTGCGCTCCCCGGCGCCGCTTCCGTCCGACCTGCCGAGCTCCGCCGAGCCTCCGGCCGAACCCACTCCGGACCAGCCCGGGGACGGGTCCGCCGAGCCTCGGAGCGTGCACATCGAGTCGTACAGCGCATCGGACCGTACGCTCACGGTGCACTTCTGGGGCGGGGCGTGCAGCGACTACGCGGCGTCCGTGAAGGAGAGCGGGGACCGGGTCGAGGTGACGGTGACGGAGACGCCGCAGAAGCCGGGGACGTACTGCATCATGATCGCCAAGGAGCTGAAGGAGACCGTGCAGTTGGACCAGCCGCTGGGCGACCGTGAGGTCGTCGGAGCGGGCGGGGCACGGATCGAAGCGAAGTAACGCGTTCGAGGCATACGCGAAGGGCGGCACCCTGTCGTACAGGGTGCCGCCCTTCGCGGTGCTACAGGACGTTCAGGCTTAGCTGAACGAGTCGCCGCAGGCGCAGGAGCCCGTGGCGTTGGGGTTGTCGATCGTGAAGCCCTGCTTCTCGATGGTGTCGACGAAGTCGATCGAGGCGCCGCCCAGGTACGGGGCGCTCATGCGGTCGGTGACGACCTTCACGCCGCCCTCGAACTCCTTGGTGACATCGCCGTCGAGCGAGCGCTCGTCGAAGAACAGCTGGTAGCGCAGGCCGGAGCAGCCGCCGGGCTGAACCGCGACACGCAGCGCCAGGTCGTCACGGCCTTCCTGGTCGAGCAGAGCCTTGACCTTGGAGGCGGCGGCGTCGGACAGGATGATGCCGTCGCTCACGGTGGTCTTCTCGTCCTGAACGGACATCTACATCTCTCCCGGGTAGTACGGAGACTGCTTCCGCTTCGGCCAACCTTGGTGGGCGCCGAATCATTCCCCGGCGTCGGGGCGTTTTCCGGCACGCGGCCTTGCTCCTTCATGCTCGCACACCGCGCGCGTTGCGCACACGGCCCGAGGTACAGGGGAATGCGTCACATCGACGACATCAGGCATCGTCAATCTGACGTGAAGCGGTTATGATAGATAACGTCAATTCGACGAAAAGCAGGCCCGGACGGTGGGCTCTGCCCGCCGGAAGAAGAAAGGGTGCGTGACGTGACCACGGCCCAGGACCTTGCCCCCAGCTTTGAGCCGCAGCCGACTCCGCTCGCCCTGCTGCTGCTCGGCCGCGAAGCCGACCCCAAGAGCGAGCGCGGCGTGGACTGCCCCGGCGATCTGCCCTCTCCGTCCGACCCGGACCTGGTCGAGCGTGCCCGCGTCGCCAAGGAGAAGCTCGGCGACAAGGTGTTCGTGCTCGGGCACCACTACCAGCGCGACGAGGTCATCCAGTTCGCCGATGTCACCGGTGACTCCTTCAAGCTGGCGCGGGACGCGGCCGCCAAGCCGGAGGCCGAGTACATCGTGTTCTGCGGTGTGCACTTCATGGCCGAGTCCGCCGACATCCTGACCGGCGACGACCAGAAGGTCGTCCTTCCGGACCTCGCCGCCGGCTGCTCGATGGCCGATATGGCCACCGCCGAGCAGGTCGCCGAGTGCTGGGACGTGCTGACCGACGCCGGCATAGCCGAGCAGGTCGTGCCCGTGAGCTACATGAACTCCTCGGCCGACATCAAGGCCTTCACCGGCAAGCACGGCGGCACCATCTGCACCTCGTCCAACGCGAAGAAGGCCCTCGACTGGGCCTTCGAGCAGGGCGAGAAGGTGCTCTTCCTGCCGGACCAGCACCTCGGCCGCAACACCGCCGTACGTGACATGGGGATGTCTCTTGAGGACTGCGTGCTCTACAACCCGCACAAGCCCAACGGCGGCCTGACGGACGAAGAGCTGCGCGCCGCCAAGATGATCCTGTGGCGCGGGCACTGCTCCGTGCACGGCCGGTTCAGCCTGGACAGCGTGCACGACGTGCGTGAGCGCATCCCGGGTGTCAACGTGCTCGTGCACCCCGAGTGCAAGCACGAGGTCGTCGCCGCGGCGGACTACGTCGGGTCGACCGAGTACATCATCAAGACCCTCGAAGCCGCCCCGGCCGGCTCCAAGTGGGCCATCGGCACCGAGCTCAACCTGGTGCGCCGCCTCGCCAACCGCTTCGCGGCCGAGGACAAGGAAGTGGTCTTCCTCGACAAGACCGTGTGCTTCTGCTCGACCATGAACCGGATCGATCTGCCCCATCTCGTATGGGCACTCGAGTCCCTTGCGGACGGCAAGCTCGTCAACCGCATTCAGGTCGACAAGGAGACGGAGAGCTTCGCCAAGCTGGCCCTCGAGCGGATGCTCGCGCTGCCGTAGCGCGTTCCGTCCCCCACGTGCGAAAGGGCGCCCCCGCAGATCCGCGGGGGCGCCCT
Source organism: Streptomyces mesophilus (assembly GCF_011044995.1). Classification (GTDB taxonomy): domain Bacteria; phylum Actinomycetota; class Actinomycetes; order Streptomycetales; family Streptomycetaceae; genus Streptomyces; species Streptomyces mesophilus. The sequence goes on from NZ_JAAKZW010000040.1 coordinate 37,476, forward strand.
TCGTGTGCCGTGGAACGGGTCAGATGTCCAGCGCGTCCGCCATGGCCGCGTCGGTGTCCGTCGGCTGCTGCGGGATGTCCTTGTCCCGCTTGGCGTCCTTGTCCTTCGTGGCCTTGTCCTTCCCGGCGCGCTTGGCCGCCTTCTTCCCGGCCCGCTTCTCCTTGCGCAGCTCGAGCATCGCGTACAGCGTCGGTACGAGCAGCAGGGTCAGGAGCGTCGAGCTGAGCAGACCGCCGATCACCACGATGGCCAGGGGCTGGCCGATGAAGCCGCCCTCGCCCGTGACGCCCGCCGCCATCGGCAGCAGCGCGAAGATCGTGGCGAGCGCCGTCATCAGGATCGGGCGCAGGCGGTGACGGCCGCCCTCGATGACCGACTCGACCACGCCGAGGCCCTGGGCCCGGTACTGGTTGATCAGGTCGATGAGGACGATCGCGTTGGTCACCACGATGCCGATGAGCATCAGCATGCCGATCAGTGCCGGGACGCCCATCGGGGTGTCCGTGGCGATCAGCAGACCGATCGCACCGGTGGCGGCGAACGGGATGGAGACCAGCAGGATCAGCGGCTGCGCAAGGGACTTGAAGGTCGCCACGAGCAGCATGAACACGATCGCGATGGCCGCGAGCATCGCCAGGCCGAGCGCCGCGAAGGCCTCGTCCTGGTCCTCGGAGACGCCGCCGATGGCGACGGTGGCGCCGTCGGGGAGCTCCTTCTCCAGCTCGTTCAGCTTGGTCTGGAGCGATGCGCTGACCGCGCCCGTGTTGTCGCCGGTCGGCTTGGCGGTGATGGTCGCCGCGCGCGAGCCGTCGATACGGGTCATCGAGACCGGGCTGTCGACGACCTTCACCTCGGCGATGTCACCGAGCTTGACGCGGCCGAGCGGCAGGTTCCGCAGCTCGTCCACGGTCGTCGCCGGCTTGGCGGACTTCACCAGGACGTCGCGCTCGGTGTCGTCCAGGATCGCCTTGGCGCTCGGGGTGCCGCGTACGGACTGGGCGACGATCTGACCGAGGGTGGCGTCGTTGAACCCGGCCGCCGCGGCCTTGTCGTTGGCCCGGACCGAGATGCGCGGGACGGACTGGGCCAGATCGCTCTGCACGTCGGTGACGTCGTCGAGCTTCGCGACCTCGGACCGTACCTGCTCGGCCGCCTTGTCCAGGACCTCGGCGTCGGCGGCCTTCACGACCACGCTCAGGTCCTGGTTCGCGAAGCCGTCGCCGGCCGCGATACGGGTGTCGCCGATGCCGTCCAGCTTGGCGAGTTCCGCGTCGATCTTGTCGCGGGTCGCCTCGTACTCGGCGTCGTCGGTCAAAGTGATCTGGTACGAGGCCTGGTTGGTGTCCGTGCCGCCGCCGAAGGCCGCGAGCCAGCCGGAGGAGCCGACCGTCACCTGGTGGTCCTTGACCTCCTTCACACCGTCGAGGACCTGCTCGATCTTCTGCGTGGCCTCGTCCGTGGCGGCCAGGCTGGTGCCGGGCTCCAGCTCCTGCTTGATGGAGAGGACCTTCTGCTCGCCCTGGTCGAAGAAGTTGGTCTTCAGCATGGGGGCGAGGCCGAAGGTGCCGACCAGGACCACGATCGCCAGGAACACGCTGGTGAGACGGCGGCGGGTCGCGAAGCGCAGCACCGGGACGTAGATCCGCTGCAGGATGCTCTTCGCTTCCTTCGCCTCGGCGGCCGCGCGCGCCTCCTCCGGGTCCTCGGACGTGCCCTTGGGGGCGCGCAGGAACCAGAACGACAGGACCGGCACGACCGTCAGCGAGACGATCAGGGACGCGAGCAGCGCGGCGGTGACCGTCAGCGAGAACGAGCCGAACAGCTCGCCCACCATGCCGCCGACCAGACCGATCGGCAGGAAGACCGCGACGGTGGTGAGCGTCGAGGAGGTGACGGCGCCCGAGACCTCGCGTACGGCGTTGAGGATGGCGTCCTTGCGCTCCTCGCCGTAGGTGAGATGGCGCTTGATGTTCTCCAGGACCACGATCGAGTCGTCCACGACGCGGCCGATGGCGATCGTGAGCGCGCCCAGCGTGAGCATGTTGAGCGACAGGTCGCGCGTCCACAGGACGATCAGCGCGAGGACGACGGACAGCGGGATGGAGACCGCGGTGACCAGCGTGGAGCGCAGGGACGCGAGGAAGACCAGGATCACGATGACCGCGAAGGCGAGACCGAGCGCGCCCTCGGTGGTGAGGCTGGAGATGGACTTCTCGACGGCCGGGCCCTGGTCGGAGACGACCGTCAGCTCGGCGCCGGCGCCCAAGTCCTTGCGCAGGGACGGCAGTTCGTCCTCGACGGCCTTGGAGATCGCGACCGCGGAGCCGTCCTGGTCCATGGTGATGACGATCGCGAGGCTCGGCTCACCGTTCGTACGGGTCAGGGAGTCGGCCTTGGCCTCGGTCTCCTCGACCTTGGCGACATCACCGAGGCGTACGGGCTTCGCCTTGGAGCCCTCGCCGCCGGTGACCATCAGGTTCTCGATCTGCTCGAGGGAGCTGAAGCCGCCGCCGACCTGAACGGTGCGGTTCTTGCCGTCCTCGTCGAAGGAGCCGGCCGGCAGGGTGGCGCCGCCCGCCTGGAGGGACTGGACGAGCGCGGCGGACGTCAGGCGCGCCTTGGCCAGCTTGGCGTCGTCGGGCGTGACGGAGACCTCGACGTCGCGGACGCCGTCGACGGCCACCTGGGCCACTCCGTCGATGCCTTCGAGGACCGGCACGACCGAGCGGTCGAGGTCGTCGGCGAGCGCCTGCTGGTCCTTGCCGTCGGCGGACGCGGCGAGCACGACGGTCGGGATGTCGTCGGTGGAACCGGCCACGACCTGCGGGTCGACGTCGTCGGGAAGCTGGGCGCGGGCGCGGTTGACGGCCTGCTGGACGTCGGCGACCAGCTGCTTGGAGCCGTCGCCGTAGTCGAAGGAGGCCATAAGCAGGGCGTTGCCCTCGCTGGCGGTGGACGTGACGGACTTGATGCCGTCGACGGCTTCGAGGGAGTCCTCGAGCGGCTCGACGACCTGCTTCTCGACCACGTCGGGAGAGGCGCCCTGGTACGGGGCGATCACCGAGACCATCGGCAGTTCGATGGAGGGAAGCAGCTGCTGCTTCAACTGGGGAATGGCGATCGCGCCGAAGGCCAGCGCGACGATCGACACCAGGCCGATCAGGGCCCGTTGGGCAAGGCTGAATCTGGACAGCCAGGACATGGGATGGGGACTTCCTTTGCTGGCGTATGCGGCAGGCGGGCGGGCACACGCGGGTGCTGCCCGGGCGAGCACGCGCGGGCCTGCCGTCGGTTGCCGACAGGGCGCAGGTGCCGCCCGCCTACACGATCAGCCATCGCCGGAGCGGATTCCTCGCCCCGCGGACCCGTTTCCTTATACGGCGCCTACTGCGGGCGCAGTACGGGCGCTCCATCCTTGGAGGGAGCGCGCCCGGCTCGTCCCGGTTCGCCTGTCCCGATCAGTCGACCTTCGGCCGGACAAGTCCGGATTCGTAGGCGATGACGACGAGTTGGGCGCGGTCACGGGCGCCGAGCTTGGCCATCGCACGGTTCACATGGGTCTTCACGGTGAGCGGGCTGACGCTGAGCCGCTCGGCGATCTCGTCGTTGGACAGACCGCCCGCGACCTGGACGAGCACCTCGCGCTCACGGCCGGTGAGCTGGGCGAGGCGTTCGGCGTGCGCGCCATCGCTGCCGTCTCCGTCGGAACTGCCGCCCTGCGCAAGGAACTTGGCGATCAGGCCTTTGGTCGCGACCGGCGAGAGCAGTGCGTCGCCGCCCGCCGCGACCCGGATCGCGTTGAGCAGTTCCTCGGGCTCGGAGCCCTTGCCGAGGAAGCCGGACGCGCCGGCCCGCAGGGACTGCACCACGTACTCGTCGACCTCGAAGGTGGTGAGCATCACCACGTGGACGTGGGTGAGTTCGGGGTCCTCGCTGATCGTCCGGGTCGCGGCGAGACCGTCCGTACCGGGCATCCGGATGTCCATGAGGACCACGTCGGCGCGTTCGGAGCGTGCGAGGGCGACGGCCTCGGCGCCGTCGGAGGCCTCGCCCACGACCTCCATATCGGGCTCGGAGTCGACGAGCACCTTGAACGCGCTGCGCAGCAGGGCCTGGTCGTCGGCGAGCAGGACACGGATGGTCATGATTTCTCCCCCGTACGGGATCGTGCGAAGCGCGACACCAAAGCCGTCCGGCTCACAGGCACTTGCGGGAGCGGGACGACGACTGCTGGGCCTCGGTACTCAGGGGCAGGATCGCATGGACGCGGAAACCGCCTCCGTAGCGGGGGCCGGTGGTGCAGGTGCCACCGAGGGCCGAGACCCGCTCGCGCATCCCGATGAGACCGTGCCCGCCTTCGGACTTGGGGCTCGGTGTGTCGTGCGGGTGCCGTGCGTTGTCGTGCGGGTGCCGCGTCCCCTTGCCCTCCTCGGGCTGCGCACCGCCACCGCCGTTGTCGAGCACGGTGATCTCCAGGTTGCGGCTCACCCTGAGCACGCTGACCTCGGCCTTGGCACCCGTACCCGCGTGCTTCTGCACGTTGGTGAGCGCCTCCTGGATGATCCGGTACGCGGCCAGGTCCACGGCGGCCTGAAGGTGCTCGCCGTTGTCGTTGTGCACGAGCTCCACGGGGAGGCCGGCGGCACGGAAGGTGTCGAGCAGGTCGTCGAGGCGGGCGAGGCCCGGGGCCGGCTCGGTGGGTGCCTCGGGATCGCCGGACTGCCGGAGCAGGCCGACGGTGGCGCGCAGTTCGTTCAGCGCGGAGCGGCTGGCCTCGCGGACGTGGGCGAGGGCTTCCTTGGCCTGGTCGGGGCGCTTGTCCATGACGTGCGATGCGACCCCGGCCTGAACGTTGACCAGGGCGATGTGGTGCGCGACGACATCGTGCAGATCGCGCGCGATACGGAGGCGCTCCTCGGCCACGCGGCGCAGGGCCTCCTGCTCGCGGGTGCGCTCCGCGCGCTCGGCGCGCTCCTGGATCGCGTCGACGAAGGCGCGGCGGCTGCGCAGGGCGTCACCGGCGGCGGCCGCGAGGCCGGCCCAGGCGATGACGCCGAGGTTCTCCTGGGCGTACCAGGGGAGCTTGCTCGTCAGCATCGCGGCCGCCGTCAGGACCGCCATGATCGGCAGGGTGAAGCGCCAGGTGGTGGGGCGGTTCGTCATCGAGGCCACCGTGAACAGGGCGATGACGACGGCCATCATCACGGGGGCGCGCTGTTCGCCGGTGAGCACCTCCACGAGGGAGGCGGCGACGGTGATGATCAGGACGAGCAGGGGGGTGCGGCGGCGGAACACCAGGGCGGCGGCGCTGATCACCATCAGGACGACGCTGATCGCCTCGGGGGCGCGGCCGAAGTGGGGGCCGTGCAGGCCGTACGGCTCCACGAAGGAGGCGGTGACCATGCAGGCGAAGACGGCGAAGGCGAGGGTGGCGTCGAAGGCCAGGGGGTGGGCCGTCAGCCAGTCCCGGATGCGGGCGAGGGTGGTCACTTCGGGAACGGTACCGGGTGGATCGGGGTGGGG
>NZ_JAAKZW010000410.1 GCF_011044995.1 Streptomyces mesophilus
TCAGCCCCTCCGGCGTTTGAGGAGATCCGAACGAAGTTCGGATGCGGGGTCCGGGGCGGAGCCCCGGTTTCGGGAAGGGGCGGGTAGGGGAAATCAGCCCGCCGCAGGCGCCCGCCACCTCAACCGCAAACGCCCCGCAGAGCCATCCCTACGGCCGCATCCGTAATCGCCGACGGATCCTCCGCCGCCCCGAGCTCAATGCGCCGCACCGCCGCATCCACCACACCTTGCAACAGCATCGCCGCCATCCGCGGCTGCTCATGCCCGAGCGCACCCAGCGCCTCGACGATCATCGCCACCAGCCCACCGTGCGCAGCCCGGATCTTCTCCCGCGCCCCGGCGTCGAGCTCGCTGGACGAGATGGCGACCACGGCGCGGTGCCGCTGATCCCCCACCAGCGCGAGCTGAGAGCGCACATACGCCTCGACCTTGCCCTCGGGCGTCGAGGCCGCCTCCATCGCCGACTCGACCTCGGCGGCCCACACCGGGAAGTCGACCTCGCACAGCTCCTCGACGACCGCGGCGCGCGAACGGAAGTACTCGTAGACCGACGACCTGGCCAGGCCAGTCCGCTCGGCGAGCGCGGGGAAGGTCAGCGCCTCCGTACCGCCCTCGGACAGCAAAGAGCGCGCGGCGTCGAGAAGAGCGCCACGCTGCATCGACCGGTGCTCGGCCACAGAGGCCGCTCGAATCCTTGGCACGGTTTCCACTCTACGGAGCCACACCACTCCCTGGGGAGCGCACACGTCCCCTGCACGCCCCCACCGCATCCGTGAGCACCGGTGCGGACGGCCGGCCACGGGTCCGCACCACCCGGCCCGGCACGGTCCGCACCACACGGCACAGCAAGGCTCGGCCCGGCAGTACCGATTCAGCGACCGAAGCTCGCCAGCTTCGCGCGCAGCTGCAGCACCGACTTCGTATGGATCTGGCTGACCCGGCTCTCCGTGACACCCAGCACATTGCCGATCTCCGCGAGCGTCAGACCCTCGTAGTAGTAGAGCGTGACGACGGTCTTCTCGCGCTCGGGCAGCGTGTTGATCGACCGCGCGAGCAGCCGCCGCAGCTCGCGGTCCTCGGCGACCTCGACCGGATTGTCGGCCGCGGTGTCCTCGAGCGTGTCCATCAGGCTGAGACGGTCGCCTTCGCCGCCCACGTGCAGCAGCTCCTCGAGCGCCACCACGTTCGCGAGCGACAACTGGCTGAAGACCGCGTGCAGTTCCTCGACGGCGATGCCCATCTCGGCCGCCACCTCGGTCTCCGACGGCGTACGCCGCAGCTGCGCCTCCAGCGTGGTGTAGGCGCGCTCGACATTGCGCGCCTTCTGCCGCACCGAGCGCGGAATCCAGTCCAGCGCCCGGAGTTCATCGATCATCGCGCCCCGGATCCGCGTGATCGCATACGTCTCGAACTTGATCTCGCGCTCGATGTCGAACTTCTCGATCGCGTCGATCAGACCGAATACCCCGGAGGATACGAAGTCCGCCTGCTCCACATTGGGCGGCAGCCCGACGCTCACCCGGCCCGCGACGTACTTCACCAAGGGTGAGTAGTGCAGGATCAACTGCTCGCGCAGCCTTCCGTCGCCCGTTGTCTTGTACGACCGCCACAGCTCGTCGAGCGACGCGGGTGCGGGTGGCCGCACGCTGCCGCGGGCGGCCGGGGGGACTGCCGCGCGGTCAGACCCGGAGGTGTGCTGGGGCATTCGTCGCCTTGTTGCCGTTCTGTGGAGCCGTGAAGTGAAGCCGAGTTGGCCTTGTCGAAGTCGGAAGTCTTGTGAGCGTAGCGTGACTGGAGTGTCGCAGTGTGCGAAGGGCGGGGGATCACCCTTGCTCGTATGGGCTCGAATACGCGTCGCCCGCTGACGTTCACGGCGCCGTCCGCGATCGCCCGAAAGGCCCGAATCCCAGGATCCGCCTAGGTCACGGCCGATCCACCGGACGGCTCAACCTCCCGCGTCAACCCTCCTTCCGTACGGCACAGACCGGGTTGACGGCCTGGCGTGTCAACTGCCAGCCCTCGCCGTGTCGTTCGACGAACCCCAGGGACTGCAGCTCGTACAGCCTGCCGACCGCCGCGTCCACACCGGTCTGCGCGCTGCGCGCGATGTCCTTGGCCGTGGCGGTTCCGCGCGCGGGCAAGGCCTCGAGAACCTTGGCCGCGAGCGGTGCGAGCAGATCGCGCGCCACGACCGGACCACGTCGTTCGGGAGCCAGCTCGCCCATCTCTCCGACCAGTTCGACGATGTCGGCGGCGTCCGCGACCAGCATGCCCTCGCCGCGCAGCAGTTGGTGCACCCCGGCGGAGAGCCCGCTGGTCGCCGGTCCCGGTACGCCCATGATGTGCCGGCCGAGCCGCTGGGCACGCCGCACGGTCACCAGGGCCCCGCTGCGCAGCGCGGCCTCGACGACGACGGTGCCCCTGGTCAGCGCGGCGATGACGCGGTTGCGCTGGATGAACCGGTAGCGCGTCGGGTGCGAGCCGGGCGACAACTCGCTGAGCAGGAGGCCCTGTTCGGCGATCCGGGCGAAGAGCTGCTTGTGGCCTGCCGGATACACGTGGTCCACCCCGCAGGCGAGCACGGCGACCGTGGCACCGCCCTCGCACAGCGCACCGCGATGCGCGGCTCCGTCGATCCCGAACGCACCCCCCGACACCACGACCCACCCGCGCTCGGCAAGCCCCGCCCCCAGCGTCTGGGCCATGTGCGCACCGTAGGGCGTACAGGCCCGTGACCCGACGACGGCGACCGACCGCAGTGCCCATATCCGCAGCGAGGACTGCCCCTTGATCCAGAGTCCGATCGGCCTCGAGTCCCCCAAGTCGTCCAGTTGCACCGGCCATTCGGCATCCCCGGGCACCACGAACCGCGCCCCGGAGGCCGTCGCCGCTTGCAGATCCCGCTCGGGCCGCGCGGCGAGCAGCCGTTCCCTGAGCCCCGCGAGCCGTGCCGGTTTCACCCCACCGAGCGTCTCGTCCCCGGCCGCGATCCGCTCGACGGTCCCCCTGGCGCCGTACGCACGCAGCCACCGCCCAGCACTCTCGTCCCCCGGTTCGAAGGTCCGAGCCAGGACCACACGAGCCAACCGCTCCCCCTCACGCACCC
>NZ_JAAKZW010000411.1 GCF_011044995.1 Streptomyces mesophilus
GGGTGAGAGGGGGTGTGGCGCCGGGCGACACGGCGGGTGATCGCTCGGGGAACCGGTCCGGGCCGCTGCCCGTTTAGCCTCGTGTGGCAAGGACCTCGGGGCCGACCGCAGGGAGAACCGTTTCATGGCGGAGATCGTCGATCTGGGTACCTATGGCGAGCAGTTCACCAAGGACCCGTATCCCGTCTACGCGGAGCTCCGCGGCCGCGGCCCCGCTCATTTCGTACGGCTCGCCCCGCCGTACCAAGAGGCGTATGTCTGGCTGATCGTCGGCTACGAGGAGGCGCGCGCCGCGCTCAACGACCCCCGCCTGGCCAAGAGCCCGTCGGTGATCGGCGGCGCGGGACTCGACGGCGACCTGATCGGCACCCATCTGCTGCTCGCCGACCCGCCCCAGCACACCCGGCTGCGTAAGCTGGTGGCGCGGGAGTTCACCGCCCGAAGGGTCGAGGCGCTTGCTCCGCGCGTCCAGGCGATCACCGATCAGCTCCTCGACGCGATGGGCTCGCGGGGGCGGGCGAACCTGATCGACACCTTCGCCTTTCCGCTGCCCCTCACCGTGATCTGCGAACTCCTCGGCGTACCCGCCATGGACCGCGAGGCCTTCCGCGCGATGTCCAACGAGGTGGTCGCACCCACCGGAGTCGAGGCGGAAGCGGCAGCCGTGGCCCAACTCGCCGCCTACCTGAACGAGTTGATCGAGGACAAGCGCTGCAGCGCCCCCGCCGACGATCTGCTGAGCGCCCTGATCCGCACCACGGCCGAGGACGGCGACCAGCTCTCCGCGGACGAGCTGCGCGCGATGGCCTTCCTGCTCCTGATCGCCGGCCACGAGACCACGGTCAATCTGATCGGCAACGCGGTGCACGCGCTGCTCACCCGGCCCGGGGAACTCGACGCCGTACGGGCCGACTTCGGCCGCCTCGACGCGGTGATCGAGGAGACCCTGCGGTACGAGGGCCCGGTGGAGAACGCCACGTTCCGCTTCACCGCCGAACCCGTCACGATCGGCGAGGTCACCATCCCGCAGGGCCACGCGGTCCTGGTCTCGCTCGCGGCGGCCGGCCACGATCCCGCCCGCTTCCCCGAACCCGACCGCTTCGACCCGGACCGCTCCACGCAGGGGCATCTGGCCTTCGGCCACGGCATCCACTTCTGCATGGGCGCACCGCTCGCCCGGCTCGAAGCCAGGATCGCTCTGCGCAGCCTCCTGGAGCGCTGCCCGGACCTCTCGCTCGACGGGACACCGGGGCCGTGGCTGCCGGGAATGCTGGTCCGGGGGGTGCGAAAACTCCCGGTGAAGTGGTGAAATGCGGCCGCAGGCCCCAGCACCGCTGCCCCCAGCACCGCAGCCCCTAGTACCGCAGCCCGGAGGAAGCCCGATGAGCACGACGCCGGACCTGACGCCGGACCCGAAGCCGGACTCGAAGGCGGACTCGATGCCGGAGTTCGACCTCGCCGTCGCCGAACAGGTTCTGGATGCCCAGCCGTTCAGCCGCCTCCTCAAGACCCGTATCACCGCCTTCGGTGACGGTGCGGCGGTGCTCGAACTGGACATCCGCGAGGAGCTCGGACAGCAGAACGGGTTCCTGCACGGCGGCGTGCTCGCCTACGCGGCCGACAACTCCCTGACCTTCGCGGCGGGTTCGGCCCTCGGGCCCTCCGTGCTCACCGCGGGCTTCTCCATCCAGTACATGCGGCCGGCCCGCGGCCGCACCCTGCTCGCCCGTGCGTCCGTGGTGCACGCGGGCCGCCGTCAGGCGGTGGCCCGCTGCGACCTGGTGTGTGTCGACGACGACGGCACGGAGACGCTGTGCGCGGTCGCGCAAGGAACGGTCCTCAACACCGCGGGCAGCTGACGTGCAGCGCCAACTGGAGATAGCGGCCGAACTCACCGCCCGCCTCGGCGGCGGTGAGGGCTTCCACCACGTCCACTGGCGCTCCCAGCTCGAACTCGCCCTCGACTGCTTCGTCTGCGAACGCACCGGCCGTACGACCGTCCTCGAACTCGGCGCGGAACGGGCCCTGTGCTCAGGCAGCACCAGCAGCGGCTTCCCCAGCCACTACACGGCGGCCCGCATCGCGGCCTTCGACGTCACCTCGGGCGACGACCGCCTCGCGCTGCGCGCCGTGGTCAGCTTCTGGTGGGCCCCCTTCACGGACGCCCGTACGGGCCTGCGCGGCGCGGCCCCGACCCTCCAGCCCTGGGTCCGCCTCCACCTCGCGTACAACTGCCCCGACGAGGACGCCAAGGACCCCCACCCCTTCACCACCCAGACCAACGCGATCCGCCCCACAAGCGAGTCCTGCACCCACTGCACCCGCCCGGTCGCCACGAGCACCCGCGCGCCTACGATCCGGCTGATGGACTGAGGGTCCGGCGATCGGGCTGATGTCCGTGGACAGAAACGCTGCTGCCACCTGCACGTCCCCCCATCGGACCTCCGCCACCTGCACGCCCCCCTCAGCGGACCTCCGCCACCCGCACCGCCCGCCCCTGTCGCCGGGACACCTCGCAGGCCTCCGCCACCCGGAGTGCGGCCAGGGCCTCCTGGCCGTCGCAGGGGTTGGGGCGTTCTCCGAGGAGTACCGAGACGAATGCGGCCAGTTCGGCCTCGTACGCGGGGGCGAAGCGTTCCAGGAAGCCCGGCCAGGGCTTGGTGGCGGCGGGTGGGCCCTGGGGCTCCGTCGAGGCGATGGGCGTGCGGTCGTCCAAACCGGCCGCGATCTGGTCGAGTTCGCCGGCCAGCTCCATACGGACGTCATAGCCCGCACCGTTCAGGCGCGTCGCCGTGGCCGTCGCCACCACACCGTCCGACAAGGTCAGCACCGCCGCCGCCGTGGAGACATCGCCCGCCTCGCGGAACATGGGCGGACCCGCGTCCGACCCGGTCGCGTACACCGTCTCGACCTCGCGGCCCGTCACCCAGCGGAGCATGTCGAAGTCGTGGATCAGACAGTCGCGGTACAGGCCGCCGGAGAGGGGGAGGTATTCGGGCGGCGGGGG
>NZ_JAAKZW010000412.1 GCF_011044995.1 Streptomyces mesophilus
GGCCCGACGCCGCTCCCCCAACTCCTCGACAAGCGCGGCACATTCACGGCGCCGCTCGGTCGCCGCATGCTGCGCCTCGGCCAACTCCTCGCAGCGGACGCCCAGTTCCTCCAGCTCCGCCGCGGCCCCGTCCGGTGGGACGCGTACGCCAGCGCCCCGAGCACAAGGCGGGCCTGTGGCGGGTTGGATGCCGAGTCGAGGGCCGGGGCGCGCAGCCAGCGGACCGGGCCGAGGCCGGCGCGGTCGGACGGGGGAGCGGTGATGAAGTCGCCGTGGCCCAGGCCCCGCAGGTCCAGGTCGGCGTCGTCCCAGCCCATCCGGTAGAGCAGTGAGGGCAGTTCGGCCGCGGCGCCGGGGGCCACGAAGAACCATGCGCGCCGGTCCGGGGTGGAGATCACCGGCCCGAGGGGCAGGCCCATCCGCTCCAGGCGGATCAGGGCGCGGCGGCCCGCCGACTCGGAGACCTCGAGAATGTCGAAGGTGCGGCCGGCCGGGAGCATCGCGGCGGCGCCGGGGAACTCGCCCCAGGCGCGGGTGACTTCGTCGAGCGTGGCGCCCGCGGGCAGCTCGCCGGCGAAGCGCAGCGGATGCGCGCCGGGTGCCGTGCATCGCGTATCACCACAGGAGCAACTCCCGGACGCGGCACGGGCGCCCGGGACGACGGCCCAGCCCCACAATCCGGTGAACTCGGCCACGGCCGTGCACTCGGACATGCGGCCGCGTCGCCGCGCACCGGTGCGGGTCTCGCGGATGCCGCGGCTGCCGCCGATAGTGAAGCCCATGCCCCCTCCAACGGGTCGAGCACGTCCATGGTTACGAGCCGGAGTGCAACCCTGACTCTCCGTATAACAGCGCCCCAAGGTCGGTGCGGCGCAAGGATGGTCAGGGGTGGTGTGGAGACGGGCGCGCGCCCCGGTGTGCATCGTTCCGCCCACTCCGGTCCGTCATGTGTCAAGTGAATCGCGTGTAGCCGCAACTGAGTTCATTCGAAGGGGTGGCGAAAGGTGGCGTTTCTTGGAACGCCCTCGCCGGAGGGGTGATCGTAGGATTACTTTCAGTGCACAAGCCCGGGCCGTACGCGGCCGTGGGTATGCCGGGGGCAAGTCGGTTTCCTGTTCGACGGGTGAGCAAGTGCCGGACAGGGAGACTCAACTCCCGGCATCCTGTAAGGACTTGAAGTGTGTACGGCCCGAGCCCGGTGGTATGCGTACGGCTCGGTGTCCGGCGGTATCGGCGACATCAGGGATGGGGGCGTTCCAGTGGGCGGCACGGGAGGCGGCGGCACGCAGGCCGAGAAGCGCCCCAACGAGCAGCTGACGTCCTGGTTCGTGCGCAGCGGCTGGTCCAAGGGCGAGCTCGCGCGCCAAGTCAACCGTCGCGCGCGCCAGATGGGCGCCAACCACATCTCGACCGACACCTCGCGCGTGCGCCGCTGGCTCGACGGCGAGCAGCCCCGTGAGCCGATCCCGCGGATCATGTCGGAGCTGTTCTCCGAGCGTTTCGGCTGTGTGGTCGCCGTCGAGGACCTGGGTCTGCGGACAGCGCATCAGGCACCTTCCGTGTCCGGCGTGGACCTGCCCTGGACCGGGGACCAGACCGTCGAGCTGATCAGCGAGTTCTCCCGCAGCGACCTGATGCTCGCGCGACGCGGCTTCCTCGGTACCTCGCTCGCGCTCGCGGCAGGACCCGCCCTGATCGAGCCGATGCAGCGCTGGCTGGTGCCCACCGCCGCCGGCTCCGCCGCCCCCGAGGCGCCCGTGCCGATCCGGCGCGGCGGCCGGCTCTCCGGGCCCGAGCTGGATCTGCTCGAGTCGACCACGGTGATGTTCCGGCAGTGGGACGCGCAGTGCGGCGGCGGTCTGCGGCGCAAGGCCGTGGTGGGGCAGCTGCACGAGGTGACGGATCTGCTGCAGGAGCCGCAGACCGAGGAGACCCGGCGCCGGCTCTTCAAGATCGCGGCCGAACTGGCCGAGCTGGCCGGGTGGATGAGCTATGACGTGGGCCTGCAGCCCACCGCGCAGAAGTACTTCGTGCTCGCGCTGCACGCCGCCAAGGAAGGCGGGGACAAGCCGCTCGGCTCGTACGTCCTATCGGGGATGAGCCGGCAGATGATCCACCTCGGCCGGCCGGATGACGCCCTGGAGCTCATCCACCTCGCGCAGTACGGAAGTCGGGACTGCGCCACCCCGCGCACCCAGGCGATGCTGTATGCGATGGAGGCCCGGGCGTACGCGAATATGGGCCAGCCCAGCAAGACCAAGCGGGCCGTACGGATGGCCGAGGACACCTTCGCCGACGCCCTCGAGGCGCATGAGCCCGAGCCGGACTGGATCCGTTTCTTCTCCGAGGCGGAGCTCAACGGGGAGAACGCGCACTCGTACCGCGACCTCGCCTATGTCGCGGGCCGCAGCCCCACCTACGCCTCGCTCGCCCAGCCCGTCATGGAGCGCGCGGTCGAGCTCTTCGCCAAGGACGCCGAGCATCAGCGTTCGTATGCGCTGAATCTGATCGGCATGGCCACCGTGCACCTGCTGCAGAAAGAGCCCGAGCAGAGCGTGGCGCTCGCGGAGAAGGCGCTGGGTGTGGCCAGGAAGGTGCGCTCCGAGCGGGTCAACACCCGGCTGCGCAAGACCCTCGACTCCGTGGTCCGCGAGTTCGGCGAGGACAACAAGCTCGTGGACCTGACCGACCGGCTCGCCCGGCAGCTGCCCGAGGCGGCGGAAGCCGTCTGACCCCGTCGCACTGAGCAGCCCCCATGGACACCGGCCGCGGCCGGCCATCCCGGATCACCCGACTCGGCTCCCCCACCGCCAGGTCAACCGGATGGCCCCCGCGGCCGGGTTTTTTGTGTGCTGCACAGGATAGAAGCGGACAAGCCGCCCGACAGGGGCAGTTCATGTACGCGTAACACGCGCGACCTCTTCGTCACTGCCGCGAAACATCGAGCGGCATCCGCCGAAACGGCGCTGCGGGAATCTCTGGCCCATAACCGGCCGACTC
>NZ_JAAKZW010000413.1 GCF_011044995.1 Streptomyces mesophilus
CCCCCCACCCAAGGGGTGCCGCCCAACCACCCCGCAGGCATAGCCTCCCCGCATGGGTTTCCTCGACCGCCTCAGCTCCCCCGAAACCGCCGGCGTCCAACGCGGCATCCGCCAGGCCCAGTCCTTGCTCCACGAGGACCGCCCCCAGGAGGCCGAGACGCTGGTACGCCAGGTCCTCGACGTATCCGACAAGGCATTCGGCCCCGCCCACGAACTCTCGGCGACGGCCCGGGTCGTCCTCGCCACGGTCCTGTACGCACAGGGCCGGTACGAGGAGGCGGAGACCGAGGCCCACGACCTGGCGGCCCACCGCGCCCAGCGCCCCGACGACCAGCTGGCGCTCGCGGCCCTCGCCCTGTGCGCCCTGGCCGTACGCGAACAGGGCGACCCCACCGAGGCCCTGCGCCGCCAGGACGAACTGCTCCCCTTCTACGTACGCATCCACGGCCCCGAACACCCGCTCACCCTGAAGCTCCGCGCGGACCGAGCCCCCACCCTCAACCGCCTGGAGCGCCACGAGGAGGCGGCTGCCGAATGCCGGGACCTCCTCGCGCTCGCGGCCGCCAGCAAGGAACCGACCGCCGAAGCCCTGGCCCGTAAAGCAGAAGACGGACTGGCCGCCGCACAGGCGGGCCAGTCCGTCTCGTAGAACCGCACAGCGGACCGGGCGATCAGACGGCCACGGCCTCCGGAGCCCGCAGCGATCCGACCTCGACCTCTGCCTCCGCCTCGGCCCGCGCCTTCGCCTGAGCCGCCTGCCGCACCGCCCACGGATTGTTCTGCGCCGGCGTCAGCTGCTCGCCGAGCTTCACGGCGAGCAGCGTGATGCCGAGCGAGAAGACGATGAACGTCAGGATGTACGGGGCGTGCAGCTGCGCACCCATCGGCCCGCCGATCGCCGGACCGACCGCCAGGGCCAGCTGCTTGACCAGCGCGAAGGCCGAGTTGTACTGCCCGACACGGCCGTCAGGCGCCAGATCCGCGACCAGCGGGGCGACGGTCGGCGACAGCATCGCCTCACCGAGCCCGAAGAGCGCGTACGTGGAGATGAACGCGGCGGTCGCCATCGCCTGGCTGCCGTGCCCGAGCCCCGCGTACCCGGCGAAGATCCACGCCACAACCCAGATCAGACCGACGGACGCGATGACCTTGGACCGCTTTCGCCGCTCGACGAACTTCAGGACCACGAACTGGGCGACGACGATCGCCCCGGTGTTGGCGGCCAGCGCGAAGCCGAGCGTCGACGGCGATATCCCGGCCGCCTCTACTCCGTACGCGGAGAGCCCGGACTCGAACTGCCCGTAGCAGGCGAAGAACATCACGAAGCCCAGCGCACACAGCTGCACCATCGCGCGGTGCTTGAACAGCTGCCGCATCCCGCCCTTGGCCTGCGGCAGCGCGTCGGCGATCCGCGCCTGGCGCGGCAGCTTCACGGTCGCCATCACGACCACGAGCAGCAGGAACATCGACGCCTCGATGGCGAAGAGCAGCGTGAAGTCGCTCGGCCGCTCGTGCTTGACGATCTGGCCGCCGATCAGACCACCGACACCGAGTCCGAGGTTCTGCAGGAAGAACTGCGTCGCGAAGGCCCGCGTACGGGTCTCGGCGGTCGAGCACTCCACGATCATCGTGGCGAGCGCCGGCTGCATCACGGCCTGACCCGCACCGAGCAGCGCGGCCGAGACGATCACCAGCTGCGGGGTGTTCGCGAGCCCCAGGCTCATCGCACCGATCGCGGCGGTGACCAGAGCGGCCATGAGCACCGGCAGCGGACCGCGCCGGTCGACCGCACGCCCGGTGAAGGGCAGCACCACAAGGGCGGCGACGGCAAAGACGGCGAGCACGAGACCCGCCGTGGTCGCACCGAGCTCCCGCACCTGCGCCACGTAGACGTAGAGGAACGGGACGGTGAAGCCGAGGCCGAACGCGCTCAGCGCGTTGCCCACGTGGATCCGCCGCATCGCGGCACCCATCGCCTGGGTCACTTCTCACCTGCCTTCAAGGGAGGTCTTCAAGCTGAAGACTTCAAAGCTAAACTTAGGAGCTAAAGAGTAAACATCGAAGGGCTTAAGTGCAAAGTGAGGCCATGCCATACTCCGAGGCATGCCTGACAGCGACGGCACCACCGCACCGGCGAACGAGCCGACGCTCGACGAACAGATCGCGGCCTACCAGCGCGAGTTCGCCGACCTGGACCCCCAGGTCGAGCAGATCGTCTCGGCCCTCGGCCGCCTCAACCGGCGGATGAACGTGGCGTACGGCAGGCAGACCGCGACCCTCGGCATCAGCAACGCCGAGTGGGAGGTCCTCAAGGCCCTGGTCCTGGCCGGCCAGCCCTATCGCATGGGCCCCGGCGACCTGGCCAAGCAGCTCGGCCTCACCCCGGCCGCCATGACCCACCGCATCGACCGCATGGTCGCGGAGGAACTGGTTACCCGTGACCGTGACGAAGCGAATCGGGTACGCGTGATCGTCGGGCTCACCGACACGGGCCGGCAGAAGTGGCTGGACGCGATGGAGCTGGCCACGGACTTCGAGGAGGACCTGCTCCAGGACCTCTCCACGAAGGAGCGCGGCATCCTGGGCGAGCTGCTGACCCGCCTCCTGGTCCGCGTAGAGAGCTGAACAAGATCGCTTAGCGCGGGGGTTGACACGACCTCGAAGGATCCGTAAGGTTCTTCGGGTTGCCACGGAGCCGGAACGGTTCTGCGGCGGCCACTCTCGCCGCTCACAGCGGCAACCCACAACACATGCACGATTCCCCTGGGGATCGAATTCTGTGCGCCTTCGTGTGCCCGAATTCAATTCATTGGGACTCGATCGGCTCGATTATGAGCCGGCCGGAGAATCCGCTAAGGTTCTGGGAGTCGGAACGGCCCAACAGCCGCAAAGACAACCCGAGTTGACCGGGAATCAGGCCCGAAAGGATCTGATAGAGTCGACACCGCCGGAAGGGAAACGCGAAAGCGGGAACCGGAAAGCACCGAGGAAAT
>NZ_JAAKZW010000414.1 GCF_011044995.1 Streptomyces mesophilus
GCAGTGGATCCGCCGCCAACTCCGCGCGGGCGGTGGGCACATCGAGCGCCTTGCCGAGCCGTGGCGCCGCGCGGCTGTTGGCTCGGGGCGCGGTCTCGGGTGTGGCTGCGTACGGCGGGAGGGGTGCGGTCTCGGGTGCAGCGGCGTACGGCGGGAAGCGTGCGGTCTCGGGTGTGGCCGCGTACGGCGGGAGGGGCGCGGATGAAGCGCTTCTCGCTCCGGGGTGTGCGCGGTGACCTTCCGCTGCTGGCCTGTCTGGCGCTGCTGACCGCCCTGCTCACCGCTGTCGCCGCCGCCGCACCCGCCTTCATCGACCAGCTGGCGGGACGGGCGTTCGCCGACCGGCTGGTCCAGGCGCAGGACACGGCGCCCGGTGTCACGTACAGCGTGCGTCTCGACGTCGCACCGGGGAAGGCCGTGGACCCGGGCGGGCGGCTCGCCGAGGCCATGACCGACGTCGGCGACGAACTCGAATCCTATTCCTGGGCCTCGCCCGATTTGCCCGGCGAGCTGCGCACCGATTCCGCGCGGCTCGTCCTGCCCGGTGTCGACACCGTCACGGAGGCCGGGCCCGCACGCCTCTCGCTGATGCACGCCACCGACGCGCCCCGCAAGGGCGGTTACGTCGAGGGCCGCGCCCCGCGTGCCAAGACCGGAACCCCGGAAATCGCCGTCTCGGCAGCCACCCGGGACGGCCTGAAGCTGCGCATCGGCCAGCGACTCGAACTGGGCCGGGGCGGCGAGCAGGGCATCCAGGCGACCGCGGTGGTCGTGGGCGTCTTCGCCACGGACGGAGATGCGCGTCTGTGGCGTCAGGAGCCGCTCCTCGTCGCGCCGTTGAAGAGCGCTGAGGGCGCTGAGGGCGCTGAGGGCGCTGAGGGCGCCGAGAGTGCTGAGAGTGCTGAGAGACCGCATCAGGCGATGGCGCTCACCGCGCCCGGGTCGATCCTTGAGCTGCAGGCACAGGCGGGCCTGCAGCTGTCCGTCCAGTGGGGCATGCGGCTGCACTTGAACGAAGCGGAGGCCCGGCAGTCCGCGGGGGCCGACGGGCGACGGGAACTCCAGCGCGCCCTCGTCGAGACCGGCGAGCTGGCGCCGGAGCAGTTCTGCGACATGGCCACGTTCGGTGGGGTCGAATGCCTGCTCGGGATGAACCCCAGCAGCGGTCTCGAATTCACCTCCCGACTGCCCGTCGCCTTGGACGAGTTCGGACGTCAGTGGGGCCAGGGCCAGGCCCTCGTGGCCTTCGGGTTCGCCACCCTCGCCGTCGTCGCCCTCGCCGCCGCAGTGGTCACGGCGCTCCTTGCGCTGCGCCGCCGGCTCGACGTGTACCGGCTCCAACGGGCGCGTGGCGCATCGGCGTTGGGTCTCGCGGTCGCACGTGCCGGACACACCCTGCCCGGCCTGCTGCTCGGTCTTGCGGCCGGGCTCGCGGCGGCCTCGCGGGTCGGTGAGGGTACGGCGACGGGCCGGGGTGTGCTGGCGGCGGTCGGCTGCTGGCTGATCCTGCCGCTCGTCACCTTCTTCGCCGTACGGGACAGGGCCTTGCTGCGCGAGCGGACTTCGGCGATACGGGGCCGGCGGGCCGTCGCCGAAACAGCGCTGCTGCTGCTCGCGGCGGGCGGCGTATGGGCGCTGCGCTCACGCGGGACCAAGGCGGAGGCAGGACCGGATCCGCTGCTCGCCGCCGTGCCGGCGCTCCTGGGGCTCGCCACCGTGGTGATCCTGGTGCGCTGCTATCCGCTGCCCGTACGGCTGCTCGCCCGCGCGGCCGCGCGCCGCCGCGGGACCGTGGCCCTGATCGGGCTGCTTCGCGCGGCCAAGGAGGCGCCCGCGCGGGCCCTCGCCCTGCTCGTCCTGGTGGTCACGCTGGCCGGTGCCGTGTTCGGCGGGCTCGTGGCCGGGACGCTCGCCGAAGGGCGGGAGGAGGGCGCGCGGTGGCGGGTCGGTGCGGACGCCGCGTATCTCGGTGCAGGGTTCAACCCGGCGGCGGCGAAGGAGCTGGCGCGTGCCGCGGGGGTCGAACACTCCGCCCGAGTAGGCGAGTTGCGTATCAGCCCGCGCAACAGCTCGAGCGGCGCCGCGTACGGCACGACCAGTCTGCTCGGCGTCGATACGGAAGCGTTGCGCAAGGCCGCGCCCGACTCGGCCGCCGCTCATGTCACGGCGGCCCTGCCCGTTTCGGACGGTGCGGTCCCCGTGCTCGCGCGTGGTGGGCCGCGGGTCGGGGAGCGGCTCGAAGCGGAGCTCGGCGGCAGGAAGCTGCAACTCAAGGTCACCGGGGTACTCAGTGACGCGGCCGCCGGCGACCGGGCGCTCGGGCCACTGCACACCCCCGAGCTGCCCGGGCAACTGCTGCTCACCGACCTGCGGGCGCTGCGGGGCGTGGCCCAGGACCAGTTCGAGCAGAGTGCCCTGCTGCTGTACGGGGACGGGATCCGCGCGGACCGGCTGCGCAGCCTCGTCCCGCGGACCGCTCCCGACGTCAGCCCCGGGGAACTTCTCATCCTGGACGAGGAGTTGACCCGTGTCGCGGACGACGACCTGGTGGGCGCCCTGACGCGCGCCCACACCGCCTGCATCGCGCTCGCCGTGGTCCTCGCGCTGCTCGCGTTGGTCCTCGAGCTGCTGCTCTCCGCCCCGGCGCGCGGGCGTACGGCCGCGCGGCTGCGGACGATGGGGCTCGGCGACCGGCAGACGGCGGTGCTGCATCTGCTGCAACTGCTGCCGATGGTGCTCGCGGCGGTCGTGGGCGGCACGGCGCTCGGCCTCGCGCTGCCGTCACTGCTCGGACCGGCCCTGGACCTGCGGGAGTTCACGGGCGGCCCCGGCGACCCGGGGCTGCATGCCGACGTATTCCTGACCGTGGTCCTCGGCGCGGGATGCGGCCTGTTGGTCGCGGGTGCGGTCGGGGTGGAGACGTGGCTGGGGAGGCGGCGTGGGTTGGGTGCCGTGCTGCGCGTGGGGAGGGGGGATGAGTG
>NZ_JAAKZW010000415.1 GCF_011044995.1 Streptomyces mesophilus
GACGCCACGTCGACGACCGTCATGTAACCGGTGTGCTGACGCCCGGCACCACGAGCGCACCCCCGCCCGCTCACGGCGCCGGACTTCTCGTGCCCCCCGTTGCCGGACTTCGCGACATCGTGCAGACGCGTGACAACTGCGCTTGTGCTGGTGCTGTGCAGCGTGTTCATCTCGCGCCCCCCGTCGTGGAGTCCGTGGTGTTCCGTGTGATGAGAACTCTGCCCGGCCACTTCGACGGCGGTGTCAGCCAACTGTCACAGACCTGTCACAGGGGGCTGTGTCTTTACGTAGGTCCTACGGGGGTTGAGTGCGGGACCTGCCCAACTGTCGATACGGCGCCCTGGGATGGGCCAGAATGACCTCTGTGCCTTCCCTGTTGCTGATCGAGGACGACGACGCCATCCGGACGGCCCTGGAGATGTCACTGACACGCCAGGGTCACCGGGTGGCCACGGCTGCCACCGGCGAGGACGGTCTGAAGCTGCTCAGCGAGCAGCGGCCCGACCTCATCGTGCTGGATGTGATGCTGCCCGGCATCGACGGCTTCGAGGTGTGCCGGCGTATCCGGCGCACGGACCAGCTGCCGATCATTCTGCTCACCGCGCGCAATGACGACATCGACGTGGTGGTCGGCCTGGAGTCGGGCGCGGACGACTATGTGGTCAAGCCCGTGCAGGGCCGGGTGCTCGACGCCCGGATCCGCGCGGTGCTGCGCCGTGGTGAACGCGAGGCCAACGACTCGGCCACATTCGGGTCGCTGGTCATCGACCGCTCCGCGATGACGGTCACCAAGAACGGCGAGGATCTGCAGCTCACGCCCACCGAGCTGCGGCTGCTGCTCGAGCTGAGCCGCAGGCCCGGACAGGCGCTGTCCCGGCAGCAGTTGCTGCGTCTCGTATGGGAGCACGACTATCTCGGTGACTCCCGGCTCGTGGACGCGTGTGTGCAGCGGCTGCGCGCCAAGGTGGAGGACGTGCCGTCCTCGCCGACGCTGATCCGTACGGTGCGCGGCGTGGGTTATCGCTTGGACACGCCTCAGTGACGTCGAACTCCGAACGGACCGCTCCGACTTGGGGGCGCAGGGTGGCGGCGAAGCTGCGGTTCACCAGTCTGCGGCTGCGGCTCGTGGTGGTGTTCGGGCTCGTGGCGCTGACCGCCGCGGTGACCGCTTCGGGGATCGCGTACTGGCTCAATCGCGAAGCCCTGCTCACCCGCACCCAGGACGCGGCGCTCAACGACTTCCAGGGGGAGATGCAGAACCGGGCGGCGACCCTGGGCCCGGATCCGGGCCGGGTCGAACTGCAGGAGGCCGCGCTGGCCATGGCGCGCAGCAGCCAGCAGTACAGCGTGATCCTGATCGCCAAGGACGCGAACGGCAAGGAGGTCTCCGCGACGGCCGGGTCCCCCACCGCGTTCGCGCTCGACGACGTCCCGGAGTCGCTGCAGGACGCGGTGAACGAGCCGCAGGAGCCGTCCGGCGGCGGCCCGGCCGCGTACCGGATGTTCTGGCAGCGCACGCAACTGGACGGGACGCCGTATCTCGTGGGCGGTACGCGGGTGCTCGGTGACGGGCCGACCGGGTACATGCTCAAGTCGCTCGCGCCCGAGCAGAAGGATCTGAGTTCGCTCGCCTGGTCGCTGGGGATCGCCACGACGCTCGCGCTGATCGGTGCGGCGCTGCTCGCGCAGGCGGCGGCGACGACGGTCCTGAAACCCGTACACCGCCTCGGCGTTGCCGCGCGGCGGCTCGGCGAGGGGAAGCTGGACACGCGGCTGCGGGTGTCGGGGACGGATGAACTGGCGGAGCTTTCGCGGACGTTCAACCGGACTGCCGAGTCCCTGGAGAAGAAGGTCGCGGACATGAGCGCGCGGGAGGAGTCCAGCCGGCGCTTCGTCGCGGACATGTCCCATGAGCTGCGTACGCCGCTGACCGCGATCACGGCCGTGACGGAGGTCCTCGAGGAGGAAGAGGACAGCCTCGACCCGATGATCGCTCCCGCGGTACGGCTGGTCGTCAGCGAGACCCGGCGGCTCAACGACCTGGTGGAGAACCTGATGGAGGTCACCCGCTTCGACGCGGGGACGGCCCGGCTCGTACTCGACGATGTGGAGCTCGCGGACCAGATCACGGCCTGTATCGACGCACGGGCCTGGCTGGACGCGGTGGAACTGGACGCCGAGCGGGGCACCATGGCGCGGCTCGATCCGCGCCGGCTCGATGTGATCCTGGCGAATCTGATCGGCAACGCGCTCAAGCACGGCGGGTCTCCGGTGCGGGTGTCGGTGCGCAAGGAGAGCGTGGACGGGGACGGGGACGGCAAGGCGGACGGGGACGGCAAGGCGGGTGCGGACATCGTGATCTCGGTACGTGACCACGGGCCGGGGATCCCGGAGGACGTCCTTCCGCATGTGTTCGACCGGTTCTACAAGGCGAGTGCTTCGCGGCCCCGGTCGGAGGGGTCGGGGCTCGGTCTCTCCATCGCGCTGGAGAACGCGCACATTCACGGCGGGGAGATCACCGCGGCCAACTCGCCCGAGGGCGGTGCGGTGTTCACGCTGCGGCTGCCGCAGGAGGCCCCGGGTTCGGTCGAGCCCGAAGAGGCCGCGGACGCCGCGGAGTCCGGCGCCTCTCCGGCTGCGGAGGGGGCGCGATGAGGCGGCGGGCTTGTGCGGTGCTGCTTGCCGTCGGGGCGGTGCTGCTTTCGGGGTGCGGGATCCGGTCCACCGAGGTGCCGACCGAGTTCGGGGCGGCGCCTTCGCGGGTGCCGTGCACGACGTCGGGGGCCGATGTGGCGGCTCAGGCGGCCGGAGGGCTGCCCATGCAGGTCTTTCTGGTCTGCGGGGCGCAGCTGGTGAGTGTGGAGCGGTCGGTGCGGCTCGGGGACGGGCGTACGGCGGATGACCGGGTGGATGTGGCTCAGGCGCTGCTCGACGAGTTGCGGGAGGATCCGTCGGTGGCGGA
>NZ_JAAKZW010000416.1 GCF_011044995.1 Streptomyces mesophilus
GGGCGATCCGAGGTGGCCGGAGCAAAAGGTGGCCGGAGCAAAAGTTGACCGGAGCAGAAGAACGCGGGCCGGACGCGTCAGGAACGCGTCCGGCCCGCCGTCATGCGGACGATCCCCAGGTGGGTCCGGGGCCTGCCGGATCAGACCGTGGGGCTCTTCGGGAAGCCGTAGCTCTTGACGCCCTTGCCGTCGTTCTGCCAGTTGAAGCGCAGCGTGCCGTCCGTGTACGCCTTCTTGCTGCCCACGTACACCTTGAAGGTGCGGGTCGAGGTGCTGCCGTTGCCGGAGCTGTTCATCCGGTCGAAGTCGTCGAGGAGGTTGTAGTCCTTCTTGAGGTAGACCGAGTCCGTGCCGGAGCGGGGGCGGTTGACGTTCAGCCGGAAGTGGGCCGAGTCGAAGGTGTTGGACATCGGGGGGCCGTAGTTCGGCAGGAAGTCGAAGCTCACCGTGGCCTTGGCGTAGACGTACGAGCCGGCTTCCTTGATGCAGTTCGTGACCGTGATGTTGAAGTTGTCGGGCGCGGGGCCGTCGTACGCCTCGTCGTCCATGTTGTCTGTGTACGGCTTGCACTTCCAGCTCGCCGCGGAAGCGGAGCCGGTGCCGATGGCGCAGACGCCGAGCACGCTCGCACCGACGACGGCGAGCGAAAGTGCCCTCTTGGGCAGGTTGAGCTTCATGTGTGGGTTCATCCCTCGTTGATGTGACTCTGCCGTGACGGCGCCCACGGTCCCCAGTGTTCCCCCAGGGGCAGGTCGTTCCCGCGCAGCAAAGCCTGCTGATGCTATGAGGGTCCGGGCCCGCCCCGGCTCATCCCCACAGGCCCGTCACCAATCCCACACCTTGATCATCGCCAGGCCGTCCCGGCGCACCGGTCCTCCACCCGCAGGTCCTAGGCGTCGTCGGCGCCGTACAGCTCCGCGTACCTCTCCGACTCCATCCACCTGCTGTACGTGGGCGACTGCGGCCAGCCGTCCGGGGCGTCCTGCCACTCCTCCTGGCGCCCGTACGGCAGGACGTCGATGAGGGGGAAGGTGTGGCTGAGCTGTTCGCAGCCGCGGCCCGAGGTGTGCCAGGTGCGGTAGACCTTGTCGCCGTCCCGCAGGAAGACATTGAACGCGAAACCGCCGCCGGGCGGTGCGTCCACGTCCGCGCCGAAGGGGCTCTCGGCGGTGGAGTACCAGTCCATCTTGTTGCCGACCCGCTCCTTGTACGCGAGGGCCTCGTCGAGGGGGCCCTGGGTGACGATCACGAAGCGGGCGTCCCACTGGCCGAGGAAGTCGAGCCGGGTGTACTGCGAGGTAAGGCCGGTGCAGCCGGAGCATTGCCACTTCTTGCCGGGGAACCACATGTGGTGGTAGACGATCAGCTGCTTCTTGTCCTCGAACAGATCGACGAGGCGGACGGGCCCTTCGGCGGACCGCAGGGTGTACTCCGGCAGCTCCACCATCGGCAGCCGACGGCGCTGCGCCGCGATCGCGTCCAGTTCGCGGGTGGCGGCCTTCTCCCGTACGCGCAGGGCGTCCAGCTCCTGCTGCCAGGTCTTGGCGTCGACCACCGGCGGTAGCGCTTCGCTGCTCACGGTGCCTCCCTGGATAGGCGTTCTTCGGTACGAAGAGGTAGACCGGAGCGGCAGGCAAAACTCATCGGTGCGGCCGCAGCGAAGCCGCCGGGATGCGCGCCGGGCTGGGCCGGCGGCCCTCCGGCAGGAACAGGACAGAGTTCACATACCGCGGGCCCGAGAACGGCAGCACGCGGCGGAGCAGGCCGGCGCTCGCGACATGGGCCGTGCGGTCCTGGTGGGTGTCCAGGTCGAAGTCGTCGAGCGGGAGCCAGGCCGCCGAGGGAAGGACCCAGCCGCGGTAGCCGTGCGTGGTGAGCAGATCGACGATCGGGGCCGTGGGCTGGATACGGGCCTCGAGCTCGATCAGGAGCGCCGGGCGGTCGCGGTCCAGGGTCTTGCGCGCGCCCTGCAACGTCGCCATTTCGCTGCCGTCCACGTCGATCTTGATGAAGTCGACGTCGTCCAGGCCGAGTTCGTCGACCGGAACGCACGGGACGTCGACCCCGTGGGTGTGGATGTCGCGGCGGATGAGGGAGGACAGGCCCCGGGTGCCGGCGTCCCCCGCGGGGAACCAGAGCCGTGCCGTGCCGGGCTTGTCGCTCGCCGCGGCCTGGATGACGCGGACGTTGGGCGGGGTGATCCGCTCCAGCGTGCGCGCCAGATGCGGTACCGGCTCGATGGTCACGACGCTGCGCGCACGGGAGGCGAGGCGGCGTGACCACGGTCCGTACCAGCCGCCGATGTCCAGCGCCGTACGGCAGGCGCGCGGCAAGTAGTCGTCGAGGTGCGCCAGTTCGGGCTCGAAGCGCGGATAGAGGATCTGGGCGATGCGGCCCACCACGTGTTCCGGGAGCAGGGGGCCGACGCGTGCGGCGAGGGTCATGAGGCGTCCGTCGCCCCCTTCGCGGCCTCGACCGGCTCGATCCGCTTCAGGAGGCGCTCATGCTCCTCTTCGGAGGTGGGTTCGCCGGACGACGGCAGCAGTTGAGGAATCCCTTCGAGGATGGGGTAGCGCAGCCGAAGGCGGGGGTTGTAGAGCACCTCCTCGGGGGTGAGGAGATGGAGCGGGCCCTTGTCGAGCGGGCACGCGAGGATCTTGAGAAGAGGGTCTTCGGGTGTCATCGGCAACGTCAACTCCTTGGTTTACGGCGTTCGTCGAACGACGGTCGTGGTGGCCGTGGCGGCGTACTCGCCGGCGGAACCCGCCGCGGCATATGCGTCCGGATGGTCCGCCCCGCCGGAGCGACGGGCGGAGGCGGGCGACGGGGGGACCGATTGTGCTGCGGCGGTGGTTCGTCTGTGGGGGTTTGTCCGGACAGAGGGTACCCCGATTGGCTCGTGGGCGGGGAGTCGGGGGACGGGTCGGCGTCGGCG
>NZ_JAAKZW010000417.1 GCF_011044995.1 Streptomyces mesophilus
GGGCGGGATCGCCGCCGGGGTCGGCGGGCTGCTCGTCTTCGCCGCGGCCGGTCCGCTGTGGCCCTACGCGGAGAGCGACCTCCGCGACAGCGCGCTGATGGTGGGCAAGCTGGAGGACTCCACCATGTGGGCGGTCTACGCGACCCAGTTCGCCTTCACGCTCGCCGCGTTCGGGGCCGTCCTGTTCGGCGCCGGGCTGCGCCGCCGCCTGGAGCGGCAGTGCCCGGCCGGCAGCCTGGTACCGATGACCGCCTACCTCGGGATGCTGCTCGTCGGCGTGATGAACCTGGTCGGCACCGGTATGGGGACGGAGATGTTCCACGCCGTTCTGAACCGGGAGAAGACCGACCCCGACACGATCGTCGCCGGACTGTCCCAGCTCGGCACGTACGGCTGGCTGTGGACCGGACTGCTGCTCACGGCGGCGTCGCTCGCCGTGGCGGCGTTCCGGCAGGGGGCCGTCAGCCGGTGGATCGGTGTGGTCAGCGTCCTGTTCGGTCTTGGCCTCCTGGCGACGGCACTCGCTCCCCTCCAGTACATGGCGCTCTTCGTCGGAGCCCCGTACCTGCTGGTCATCGGTGCGGCGTTCGCCTTCGGGCGGGCCCGGGCCGAGGTCTGAGGAGCGGTGCCGCTCCGGTACGCGACCGTGGCCGGCGGTCCGGGGAACCTCCCGGGCCGCCGGGCACGGTCGCCCGGTCCGATGACAGCCCACCCCTGCACTGGGATCATCCCGCCGTGGGGGAATCCGTGGGGGAACCGTGGAATCAGTGACGGCGGCTACGCCGGGACGACCGGGCCGGGAAGCGGGAGACCCGCGGCGAGCGGTGCCCGGACAAGGTCATCCGGATCATGAGGAACAGGCGGGCGGCGCAGGGGACTCCGGTGCCGTGCCACCGGCCCACGGGCGGCCAGGCCAAGGCGACCACGACCTCGCCCGCCGCCTCGCCGCGTACTCCGTCCTCGCCCTCGCCTGGGGCCTCGCCGCCACCGGTCTCGTCCTGCTCGCCCGGTCGGACGCGGTGTGGTCCCCGGTGCAGTGGTACTTCGTCGTCGACACCGCCGACGCGGTCGTCTACGGCCTTGTCGGCGCCGTCGTGCTGCGCCGGCGGCTGCACCCGGTGGGCTGGCTGGTCGCGCTGACCGGCGTCGGCGGCGGGATCGCGGCGGTCGTGTCCCCACTCGCCGCCGAGTACCCGATGGACGTCGTACCGCCCTCGTGGACGATCCTGCAGAGCACGGCGTGGGTGCCGGGCACCCTCTCCCTGATGCTCGTCGTGCCGTACCTGGTGTCCGACGCCCGGTGGCCGCGCCCGGCCCGGCTCGCGCTGGGGGCCGGGGGACTGGTGATCGCGGGGACGCTCGCCACCCGGCTGACGGACCCGTGGCCGTGGCCGGACGCCCCCGGCTCCTACGCACCGCTCCCGGTCCGTGACGCGACCTGGGCGCGGCTCGCCGAACCCGTCAACACCTGGCTGACCGGAGCCGCCATCGTCCTGGGCCTGGCCGCCGCCGCGCACGCCGCCGTCCGCCGGTGGCGCGACCCGCAGGCGCGCGGGCTCGGCTGGCTGGCCATCGGCACCGTGCTGATCACCCTGACCTTCGTGCCCCTGGTGGTGTGGCCGCAGGGCGGCGGCCCGCGCGTCGAACTCCTCACCCCACTCACCCACCTCGCCTCCCAGGCGTTCTTCCCCGCCGCCGTCCTGGTCGCCGTCCTGCGTCAGCGCCTATGGGGTATCGACCTCGCCGTCAGCCGCACCTTGGTCTGGTCACTGCTCACCGGGATGCTGGTAGCCGGATATTTCCTGGTCGTCGCCGTCCTCGGCCTGGTCACGCCCGCCGACGGCGCGTTCACCCGGGTCCTCGCCACCGCCGTCCCGGCCGCACTGGTGCAGCCCGCGCGCGGCTGGCTCCAGCGCCGTGTCGACCGCCTGGTGCACGGCGAGGGCGCGACCCCCGCGCTCAGCCGCGTCGGCCGCCACCTGGGCAGCGCGGGCACCCCGCAGGAAACCTTGACCGGCATGGCGGAGAGCATCGCCGCCTCCTTCAACCTGGGCGCCGTACGGGTCCTCGACGCGACCGGAACCACCCTGGTGACAGTGGGCGAACCGGGCCCCCGCCCTGACCTCACCGACGTCCCCCTGATCGTGCGCGGACAGTACGCGGGCGCCCTGCACACCTGGCCACGCCCCGGCGAACGCCTCGACCGCCGCGCGCTGACCGCACTCACCGAGGTCGCCCCGGTGGTCGCAAGCGCGGTACACCTGGCCGCCGTCACCGCCGCCCTGCGCGAGTCCCGGGGCCGCCTCGCCGCCGCCCGCGACGACGAACGCAGGCTCCTGCGCCGCGAGTTGCACGACCAGCTCGGCCCCGCCCTCGCCGGCATCGGCCTGGGCCTCGCGGCCGTCCGCAACCTGCCGCCCGAAGCCGCCGACCCGCTCCTCGTACGTCTGCGGTCCGAGGTCGACGCCCGCGTCGAGGAGGTCCGGGCCCTGGCCCGCGGCCTGGTCCCGCCCGTCCTCGCCGAACTCGGCCTGATCGCCGCCCTGCGCGAACTGGTCATGCGTTACGAGGCGGACGGCCTCGCGGTCGTCGTCCGGTCCGCCGAGGACGTCCGCGAACCGGCCCCGGAGGTCGCGGGCGCGGTCTACGCGATCGTCGCCGAGGCCACCCGCAACGTCGTCCGCCACTCCGGGGCCCGCACCTGCGTCGTCGACGTCGTACGTACGGACGCCGGCACGGAGGGAAGCGGCGGCGGTCTCCTGGTGACCGTCGAGGACGACGGACGCGGGATGGACGGTGTGGCCGACCGGCCCGGCGTGGGAACCACCTCCGTACGCGAACGGGCCGAGGGGGTCGGCGGGACGGTCGTCTGGGGCCCGGGGG
>NZ_JAAKZW010000418.1 GCF_011044995.1 Streptomyces mesophilus
GGGTGGAGGTGGGGGCCTTTTCGGCGATACGTACGGAACTGTCCGTATCCGCTGAGGGATTGGCCGAGGGGGCGGAGGTGTCGAGTGCCATGGCCAAGAGCCTCGGGCCATCGGAATATCCGTGGAGAGTGGGAACTTATCCTGGTGGCCGCACCACCAGTTCGCACGACCAGTGAAGCTCCGGGGGGAGAGCGAGTGACCGAGACCGCCGCCATGAAGACCCACCGCCTGTCGGAGCTGCGCGAATTCCTGATGAGCCGCAGGGCGCGCGTGACACCGGCCGAGGCGGGGCTGCCCGCCGGCGGCCGCCGGCGTACCCCCGGGCTGCGCCGCGAGGAGGTGGCGGTGCTCGCCGGGGTCGGGGCGTCCTGGTACCAGTGGCTTGAGCAGGGCCGCGACATCTCCGTCTCGCCGCAGGTGCTCGACTCGGTGGCCCGGGTGCTTCGGATGTCCAGCGCCGAGCGGCGGCATCTGTACGTGCTGTCGGGGCTCAATCCGCCGGCGCTCCAGGTCGAGGGGTGCGACGACACGATGTGCGACGGTCTGAAGCGGCTCATCGACGCGTGGATGCCCTATCCGGCGCACATCATGGACCAGTACTGGAACTGCGTCACGTACAACGACGCGGCCGCCATGATCCTCGGGATGCGGCCCGAGACCCGGCAGAACTGCCTGATCGACTTCTTCACCGACGAGCTCTACCGCTCGCGGGCCACGCACTGGGACGCCAACGCCGAGATCCTGGTGGCCCAGTTCCGCTCCGCCTGTTCCGAGTCGCCCGACGACGACGGCTTCCGGGCGCTGGTCGAGGAGGCCAAGGAGGCGAGCGCCGAGTTCGCGGCGCTGTGGGAGCGCCGGGACATCTCCCCCGGCGGCGTGATGAACAAGCAGCTCGACCACCCGATGGTCGGCGCCCTCCACTTCGAGGCCACCCAACTGCGCGTACCGGCCCGCCCGGACCTGGTGATCGTGCTGCACACACCGCTGCCGGTCGCGGACACGGTGCGCAAGGTGGAGTGGCTGGCCTCGCCGGAGGGGCGGCGGGGGTCGATGTATCCGATCGCCGGCTGAGGCCCTGTGGAGGGATGAGGCGGGGTCGGGACTTTGGTCCCGGCTCGACGGGCCCATCGGCGCGCGGGGCGCCTTTACCTGGCGCTTAGGTTGGTGGCATACCAAAGGTCGACAAACGGTCGGCCGACGGCTGACCACCCCCTCCAGGAGACCTCGTGCGTACCCGTAACTCCCGTGCCGCAACTGGCGTGTTGGCGGCCGTGTCGCTACTGGCCGTGGCGGGATGCGGGGGCTCGGCGGACGCGGAGGAGCAGCCGAAGGCCGCGAAGTCGGCTTCTCCCTCCGCCTCCCCGAAGCCGGTGGCTGCGCCGCTGACGCAGAAGCAGGTCGAGGAGGCGTTGATCGAGGTGGGGGATCTGCCGAAGGGGTGGAAGGTCGACGCCGCCGGCACACAGGACGCGGAGGAGGGCCCGGCCCTCGAGGCGGACAAGCCCCAGTGCCAGCCGCTCCTGGACGGCACCGCCGAGGGCGACTCGGGACCCCGCCCCAGGGCGGAAGCGTTCGCGGCCTTCACGAAGGACGCCGACTACGGACCCTTCCTGCTCACCGAGGTCGGGGCGTTCACGCAGAAGCAGGCCGAGCAGCTGATGGAGCGCGTGGAGGTGACGGACGGCTGCGAGTCGTTCACGGGCTCCTACGACGGCGATGAAGTCGCCTTCCGCGCCGAGGAGTTGTCCGTACCCCGGGTCGGAGACGGCGAGGCATTCGGCTACCGTTTCTCGATGGAGTACGAGGACGAGGACGGCTACGTCTACGTCGATCAGACCGACACCGTGACCGCCCGGGTCGGCAGCGCCCTCGTACGGGTCTCGCAGAACAGCGACGGCGGCAACGACCCGGAGGCCTTCGAGCAGGCCGTCGAGAAGCTCGTCGAGAAGACCCGCAAGATCGCGGCCAAGGGCGCTGAAGGCACCGGCGTCTGACGCCTCCGCACCGCATTCGAACCACCCACACCTGGAGAAACCCCGTGCGTACCCCGCTGCGTCGCGTCGCTGTCGCCGCCCTCGCTTCCTCTGCCCTCCTGTTCGCCGCCGCCTGCAGTGGCTCGGCCGACGCCGGCGACAAGCCCTCGGCGAAGAAGGCCGAGCCGAAGCCCACACCCGAGGCGAAGCCGCTGACCAGGAGCCAGGCCGAGGCCGCGGCCCTGGAGCTCAAGGAGATGCGGTCCGGCTGGAGCTCGGACAAGAGTATGACCGACACCGAGGACGGCTCCACGGTCTTCGGCCTCGGCACGGCCGACAAGAAGCAGTGCCAGCCGCTGCTCGACCAGATCATCCACAGCGCGGACAGCCCGGCCGCGCAGGCCACGGTCACCAAGTCGTACAGCAAGTCGGACCTCGGTCCGTACCTGTCGCACGGAGTGTTCTCGTACACGGTCGAGGACGCCAAGGAAGCCATGAAGAACTCGGCCGTACCGGCCGGCTGCGACTCCTTCACCGGGGACATGGACGGCGACAAGGTCACGTACTCGTACAAGAAGCTCGACGTGCCCGCCGCAGGTGACGAGACGCTCGCCTGGCGGCTGATCGCCAAGATGGAGGGCCAGGAGGCGGTGCCGATGCAGTTCGACTTCGCCGCCGCCCGTGTCGACAGCGCGATCTCGGTGCTGCTCCTGACGAGCGTCGACAACAAGACCGACACCCCCGCCTTCAAGGACGCCTTCAAGAAGGGCGCGGAGAAGGTCGCGAAGGCGACCGAGGCCGCAGCCAAGTAGACCTGCCCCCACAGCAGGGGGACATGGGGAGGGAAGACGGGGGAACCTCGGGGGTTCAGGGAGGGACCCGGAGGGGATAGCAC
>NZ_JAAKZW010000419.1 GCF_011044995.1 Streptomyces mesophilus
CGGGTGGGGGGCGGCCGGGCGGTGCGGAGCCGAACCCGGGCCGTCCGGGCGGTGCGGAGCTGAACCCGAACCCGGGCCGTCCGGTCGCTGGTGCGGCAAGTCGTCCCAGTCGGCCGGGAGGTCCTCCCCCTCCGTGTACGGCCCTTCGGGCTCCTCGAAGTCCTCGGGTTCCGGCGGCCACTCCGGGTCGTACGCGTCCTCGTGGGCCTCGTCGCTCGGCACGTCGCCGTATGCGGACGGGTGGGTCTCGTCGTGGCCGTACGCCTGCGCGGTGCGCAGGGCGTCGAGGTGGGCGAGGACGGTCGCCGCCGCGGCACGCCGGCGCGCCAGCGAGGCGTCGTCGAGCGGCAGCGGCCAGGCGTGCTCGGCGGAGGCCTCCGCAAGGGCAGGGTTCTCGGCCTCGTCGTCCGGCTCCTCGGCCCACAGCTCGATCTCGCCATGACCGGCGGCGCAGTGCTCGTACAGCGCGGTCAGGAAGTCCGACGGGCCGCGCTTCTTCTTCTGTGTGGGTCCCCACCAGTGCCCGGAGCCGAGGAGGAGGGAGCGGGGGCGCGTGAACGTCACGTATCCCAGGCGGAGTTCCTCGGTGCGCTGGTGGTCCTTCATGTCCTCCTGGAAGGCCTTGAGCCCCCGGCTGTCCCAGCCCCCGACCTCGGGCAGCGTGGCCGCGTCGCCGCGCAGGGCGTGCGGCAGGACCTTGGCCTGCGCGGTCCACTTCTCGCGGCCCTGGCCGCTGGGGAAGGTGCCCGTGACCAGGCCGGGGACGACCACGACGTCCCACTCCAGGCCCTTGGACTTGTGGGCGGTGAGGACCTTGACCGTGTTCTCGCCGCCGGGCAGCGCATTGTCCAGGCCCTTCTCGTACTGCGCGGCGGTGCGCAGGAAGCCGAGGAAGGCGAGCAGCGAGGCGGAGGGGTCGTTGGACGCGAACGAGGCCGCTATGTCGAGGAAGTTGGAGAGCGTCTCGCGGCGGCGGGCGGCGAGCGCGTGCGGGGACGCGGAGAGCTCGACGTCGAGGCCGGTGACGGCGAGGACGCGGTGCAGGACGTCCATCAGGGGGTCGGAGAGCGAGCGGCGGAGCTCGCGCAGCTCGGTGGCCAGACGGGCGAAGCGCACGCGGGCGTCCGACGAGAACGGCAGGTCGGTCTCGGCCGGCTCCGCTTCGAGGAACGTGTCGAGCGCGTCCGCGAGCGAGATCACCTCGGCCGGGTCGACGCCCTCCACGGCCTGGGCGAGGCGGGCGTCCGCGTCCCCTTCCGGGTCCTGCTCGCGGTGCACGAGCATCCGCGCCCGCCGCCCGAGCAGCGCGAGGTCGCGCGGCCCGATCCGCCACCGCGGCCCGGTGAGCAGCCGTACGAGCGAGGCGTTGGCGCCCGGATCCTGCAACACCTCGCACACCGCCACCAGATCGGCGACCTCGGGCAGATGCAGGAGTCCGGACAGACCGACCACCTCGACCGGGATGTCCCGGGCGACCAGGGCTCCCTGGATCTCGGCGAAGTCCCCCGCCGTACGGCACAGGACCGCGATGTCCGCGGGTTCCTTGCCGGTACGGACAAGGTGGGCGATCGAGTCCGCGAGCCACTCCAGCTCTTCGGCGTGGGTCTCGGTGAGCGCGATCCGTACGACACCGTCGCGCTCGGCGCCGGGGGCGGGGCGCAGCGCCTCGACACCGGCGTGCAGGGCGCGCAGGGGCTCGGCCAGGGTGTTGGCGAGGTCGAGGAGGCGGCCGCCGCTGCGGCGGTTCTCGCTCAGCGCGAAGCGGTTCGCGGGGCGGCCGTCGGCGTACGCGAAGTGCTCGGGGAAGTCGTCGAGGTTGGCGACCGAGGCGCCGCGCCAGCCGTAGATCGCCTGGCAGGGGTCGCCCACCGCGGTCACGGGGTGGCCGGTGCCGGCGCCGAACAGGCCGGAGAGCAGGATCCGCTGGGCCACGCTCGTGTCCTGGTACTCGTCGAGCAGCACGACCCGGAACTCGTCCCGCAGGATCGCCCCGACCTCGGGCCGGGTGTCCGCGAGGGTCGCGGAGAGCGCGATCTGGTCGCCGAAGTCGAGCACGTCCTTGGCGCGCTTGACCTCGCGGTAGCGGCCGACCAGCTCGGCCAGCTCCAGGCGGGCGGCCGCGGCTTCGGGGACCTTGCGCAGCTCGGCGTTGCTGAGCTTGGCGCTCTCGAGTGTGCGGAGCAGCTCCCGGTCGTACGCGCGCAGGGTGCCCGGCTGCACGAGGTGCTCGGCGAGCTCCGAGTCGAGCGCGAGCAGATCGCTGACGAGGTCCGCGAAGGAGCGGGTCAGTGAGGGATACGGGCCCGGCGCCTCGCGCAGGGTGCGGGCGGCGAGCTGGAATCGGGTGGCGTCGGCGAGCAGCCGCACGGTCGGCTCTATGCCGATGCGCAGGCCGTGGTCGGTGAGGAGGCGTCCCGCGAAGGCGTGGTACGTGGAGATCACGGGCTCGCCCGGAGGGTTGTCCGGGTCGAGGGTCTCCGGGTCGGTGATGCCCGCCTTGATCAGGGCGGTCCGTACGCGTTCGGCGAGTTCACCGGCCGCCTTGTTCGTGAACGTGAGACCGAGCACCTGCTCCGGGGCCACCTGCCCCGTGCCCACCAGCCACACCACGCGGGCCGCCATCACCGTGGTCTTCCCGGACCCGGCGCCGGCCACGATCACCTGCGGCGCGGGCGGTGCCGTGATGCAGGCCGTCTGCTCCGGGGTGAACGGGATGCCGAGCAGCTCCTTGAGCTGATCGGGGTGAGTGAGTCTTGCGGGCACGGGTCGAGGCTACTGGGGTGCTCTGACAAGCGGGGTGCGGTGCGGGCGTGCTTCGGGTGAGGTTGGGCTGGGGTGCGCTGTCGGGTGC
>NZ_JAAKZW010000041.1 GCF_011044995.1 Streptomyces mesophilus
CCCCCTCGGTCGACCCCCAACAAGGAGCCTTCATGCAGGAGTTGAACTGCGATGTCCTGGTCATCGGCGGCGGTCTCGGCGGTATCGCCGCCGCGCTTGCCGCCGTGCGGATGGGCCGGCAGGTCGTCCTCACCGAGGAGACCGACTGGCTCGGCGGCCAGCTGACCTCGCAGGCGGTACCCCCGGACGAGCACCCGTGGATCGAACAGTTCGGCTGCACGGCCACCTACCGCCGGCTCCGCGACGCGATCCGCTCGTACTACCGGCGCGGCTACCCCCTGACGGAGTCGGCGCGGGCCACCGAGTACCTCAACCCCGGCCAGGGCGTGGTCAGCCGGCTCTGCCACGAGCCGCGGGTCGCCGTGGCGGCGATCGACGAACTCCTCGCACCCCACCGGTCGAGCGGCCGCCTTCGGGTCCTGCTCCGGCACAGGCCGGTCGCCGCCGAGACCGACGGCGACCGGGTCACGGCGGTACGGCTCCTGGACACCGGCACCGGCCGCGAACTCACCGCCTCTGCCCCGTACATCCTGGACGCGACCGAGGACGGAGAGCTCCTGGAACTGGCCGGCGTTGAGCATGTGACGGGCTCGGAGAGCAGCGCCGACACCGGCGAGCCGCATGCGCTCGACGGACCGGCGCAGCCGCTCGACCAGCAGTCCTTCACGTACTGCTTCGCCCTGGACCACAGGCCCGGCGAGAACCACACCATCGACCGGCCGCGGATGTACGGCTTCTGGCGCGACTACGCGCCGGACTTCTGGCCCGCGCCGCTGCTCAGCTGGTCACAGGTGTCGCCCGAGAAGCTCTTCCGGTACGAGAAGAACGTCTTCGAGCCGGACAGGGACTTCGACCTGTGGCGCTTCCGCCGCATCCTGCACGGTCCGCACCTGGTGGAGGGGGACGCCTCCCGGGACATCACGCTGGTGAACTGGCAGCAGGTGGACTACTGGCTGGGCCCGGTGATCGGCGTTGACGCCGCCGAACGTGAGCGCCACCTGGACGCGGCCAAGCAGCTCAGCCTGTCCTTCCTCTACTGGATGCAGACCGAGGCGCCGACGTACGACGGCGGCACCGGCTACCCCGGGCTGCGGCTTCGCCCGGATGTGGTGGACACGGCGGACGGTCTCGCCAAGTACCCGTATCTGCGCGAATCCCGCCGTATCCGGGCCGAGTTCACCGTCGCCGAGCAGCACGTCGGGGTGGCCGCGCGCGGCGAGCTGGAAGGTGCGGAGGAGTTCCGCGATTCCGTCGGCATCGGCAGCTACCGCATCGATCTGCACCCCTCGACCGGCTCAGGCGCCGGGCCGCGCCAGTACATCGACGTGGAGAGCTGGCCGTTCCAGATCCCGCTCGGGGCGCTGCTTCCGGTGCGGGTGGAGAACCTGCTGCCCGCGGCGAAGAACATCGGCACCACCCACATCACGAACGGCTGCTACCGGCTGCACCCCGTCGAGTGGAACATCGGCGAGGCGGCCGGAGCGCTGGCCGCGTACTGCCTGGAGACCGGCTCGGCGCCCCGTCAGGTGCATGCCGATCCGGTGAAGCTCGACGAGTACCAAAAGCTCCTCACCGACCTCGGCATCGAGCTCAGCTGGCCGCGCGAGGTCCGCACCCAGAAGAAATACAACTGACACCTGACCAATGACCTATGACCAATGACAACTGACACCTGACCGGATGTGAGGCAGGACGAGATGGTTGTGCTCGACAAACCGGTCGCCGCGGAGGAGGCCGCCGAGGCCGCGGCGCCGCCGAAGAGACGCCGGCGCGGGCGACTGCGCCGGGACCGGCTGCTGCTTGCGTGCGCGCTGCCCGGCCTCGGCGTGATCCTGTTGTTCCACTACGCGCCGCTGCTCGGCCATGTCATCGCGTTCAAGGACTACCAGCCGTACATCGGCATAGCCGACTCACCCTGGGTCGGTCTGGACAACTTCCAGGCCATCTTCAGCGGTGATGTGGTCTTCCTCAACGCGCTCAGCAACACCCTGGTCATCTCGCTCCTGCAGCTCGTGTTCGTCTTTCCGCTGCCGATCGCGGTGGCGCTGCTCCTCAACTCCCTTGTCTCGGAACGCTTCAAGCGCCTCGTCCAGTCGGTGCTCTACCTGCCGCACTTCATGTCCTGGGTGATCGTGGTGGCGATCTTCCAGCACATGCTGGGCAACGCCGGGATGCTGAACAGCTTCTTGTCGGACCACGACCTCGGCAGCGTCAGCATCATCGGCAACCCGTCGATGTTCAAGGAACTGATCGTCGCCCAGGTCATCTGGAAGGACACCGGCTGGAGCACGATCCTCTTCTTGGCGGCGATGTCCCGTATCGATCCGGCCCTGTACGAAGCGGCGGCCGTGGACGGCGCCTCGCGGCTGCGGCAGCTGTGGCATGTGACGCTGCCCGGCATCCGCTCGGTGGTGATCCTGCTCGCCATCCTGCGGCTCGGCGATGTGCTCAGCGTCGGCTTCGAGCAGATCATCCTGCAGCAGCAGGCGGTGGGCCCGGGCGCCTCGGAAGTCCTCGACACCTACGTCTTCAACAACGCGGTCGGCGCCGGCGTCTGGGGCGGGTCGGCCGCCGCCGGCCTGGTCAAGGGCGTGATCGGCGTCATCCTCGTCCTCGGCGCCAACAAGGTCGCCCATCTCTTCGGCGAGCGAGGGGTCTACCAGAAATGAGCGCCTCAGTGACACCGGCCGGAGTGCCGGTACGGACGGCCAAGGGGTTCGTCCTCACCGTCTGCTGCCTCCTGGTGATCCTCCCCTTCCTCGCGGTCATCTCCACGAGCCTCGCGGACCAGCAGCAGGTGACGGCGGCCGGCGGGTACGTGCTGTGGCCCGAGAACCCCAGCCTCGAGGCCTACCGTGCGCTGTTCTCCGGGGGCGTGGTCACCCGGGCCGTGGCCGTCTCGGTCGGCATCACGGTGGTCGGCACCACCTTGTCCCTGGCCTGTACGACGCTTCTGGCGTACGGCCTTTCGCGGCCCGGCAGTTACGGCAGCAAGCCGATCCTGATGCTGCTCCTGTTCAGCCTGCTCTTCACGCCGGGCATCATCCCGATGTACCTGACGGTCAAGCAGCTGGGCCTGCTGGACAGTTACTGGTCGCTGATCCTGCCGACGCTGATCAACGCCTTCAACGTGATCGTCATGCGGGCGTTCTTCCTCGACCTGCCCCAGGAACTCCTCGACTCGGCGAAGATCGACGGCGCCGGCGAACTGACCATCCTGACGCGGATCGTGATGCCGCTCTCGAAAGCGATCATGGCGGTGATCGGCCTCTTCTACGCGGTCGCGTACTGGAACAGCTTCTTCTCGGCCCTGCTCTACATCACCGACAACGAGAAGTACCCACTGTCCCTCGTCCTGCGCACGTACGTGGTCAACAACGCCACGATCGGCAGCGGCGACACCGGCGCAGCACTCCCCCAGCAGTCCCTGCAGATGGCCATGCTGGTGGTCAGCATCCTGCCGATCCTGTGCGTCTACCCGTTCCTGCAGAAGCACTTCGCGAAGGGGATCATGATCGGGGCGGTCAAGGGGTGACCGGTGCCGTAGGACGCCGGGGTCAGCCCGCCACCACCGGCAGCACATCCGGCGACAACGCCCCCGCCTGGGCCGCCGCCGCCGTCATCCGGCGCCGGTGGTGGCGGCGGCACAGCACCTCGTAGCCGACCTCCTCGGCCGGCCGGTTCACATCGCCGACCACGACCTGCGCACCGTCGACGACCATCTCGCCGGCGACGGTCCGCGCATTGTGCGTGGCCCGCGCTCCGCACCAGCACATCGCCTCGACCTGCAGTGTCTCTATGCGATCGGCCAGCTCGATGAGCCGCTGCGAGCCGGGGAACAGCTTCGTACGGAAGTCCGTCGTGATGCCGAACGCGAAGACGTCGAGCTCCAAGTCGTCCACGATCCGCGCGAGTTGGTCGATCTGGTCCGGCGCCAGGAACTGCGCCTCGTCCACGATCACGTAGTCGACCCGGCCGCCGCGCGACAGCTCGTCCACCACATACGCGTAGAGGTCCATGTCCACGCCCGCCTCGACCGCGTCCGTGACCAGGCCGAGCCGCGAGGAGAGCTTGCCCTCGCCGGCGCGGTCGTCCCGCGTGAAGATCAGGCCCTGCAGGCCGCGGGCCGAGCGGTTGTGGCCGATCTGGAGAGCGAGGGTGCTCTTTCCGCAGTCCATCGTTCCGGAGAAGAACACCAGCTCGGGCATGGGAGGTTGAGCGCCTTTCGAATACGGGGTTACGGGGAGGAGGCGGGCGGAGCGTCAGGAGCGGACCTGCAACAGCGGGACCAGTTGCTCGACCGGTGTCATCGAACCGTGGTTGCCCGTCATCAGGGACTCCTTCGGCTCGCGTTCCGTCGCGATGATCAGGACGTCGTCGCGGGCCGCGGCGATGACATCGCCCAGGCGGTCGTAGACGCGTGCGTCGTACGCGCCCGGCGGGCCGAACCAGCCGGCCGCCAGGGCCTCGTCGCGCGAGGCGACCCAGAACTGTTCGCCGAGCACCTCGCGCCAGCAGGCAAGCACGTCGGACTGCGCACCCGGCACGGCGTAGACGTGGCGGGCACGGCCCTCGCCGCCGAGCAGGGCGACGCCCGCGCGCAGCTCCCAGTCGTGGTCGAAGTCGATGCGGTGCTCGTCGTCGAAGGGGACGTCGAGCATGCCGTGATCGGCGGTGACGTACAGGGCACTGCGCGGCGGAAGCTGCTCGGCGAGGCGCTGGACGAGCCGGTCGACATACATCAGCTGGCCGCGCCAGGCGTCGGAGTCCACGCCGTAGCGGTGGCCCTTGCCGTCGACCTCGGCGTAGTACGTGTAGACCAACGAGCGGTCACCGGCGGCCAGTTGCTCGGCCGCGAGGTCCATCCGGTCCTCGCCGGAGAGCCGGCCGTGGAAGGTGCCGCCGCTGAGCGCGATCTTCGTCAGCGGGGTGTTCTGGAAGTGCGGCGCCGAGACCTGCGCGGTGTGCACACCGGCCCGGTCGGCGAGCTGGAAGACCGTCGGATACGGCTGCCAGACCGCCGGGGCCGTCCAGGGCGTCCAGCGGAGCTGGTTCATCAGCTCGCCGGTGGCCGGGTTGCGCGCCGTATAGCCGGGCAGGCCGTGGCTGCACGGCGGCAGGCCGGTGCCGACCGAGGCGAGCGAGGTCGCGGTCGTCGCCGGGAAGCCGACAGTGATCGGGCGGCCGGAGCCGCCGCGCGAGCTCGCGATCAGGCTGCTGAGATACGGCGCCTCGTCGGGGTGCGCGAGCAGCTGCTCCCAGCCGAGGCCGTCGATGAGGAAGACGCAGTTGCGGTCGGCGGGCTCGAGCTCGGCGATCCGCGGCTCGAACCCCGGGACCTCCATACCGGCGGCCAGGGTCGGCAGCAGATCGGCCAGCGAACCGCTGCCGTACGCGGGCACAGGGGCGCTCTCGACCGGGAGGATCTCCGGGTCCGGCCAGGCGGGCTCGGCCATCAGCGCTGCGTGGCCGCGGTCGCCTCGGACAGCGCCTGCGCGAAGGCCAGGGTCTGGCGCACGGTCTCGGGGCCGTCACCGGCCTCGCTGACCCGAAGGCTCAGGTCGTCGGCCGTCGAGCTGCCCGTGTAGCCGTGGTCCGCCTCGCAGTTGGAGTCGCCGCAGGCGGCGGGCTCCAGGTCGATACGGGAGACGGCGCCCCAGCCGATGGTCAGGAGGACCTCGCGCGGCAGGGTGCCGGGCTGGTACTTCTCCGGGTTCGCGACGACGCGGCTGACGACCACGGACGAGATGCGGCCGATCTTCACGGACTCCGTGGACGTCGTGGCGTACGGCGTCGGGGAGCTCGAGTCGGCGGCCTGCTCGTCGGTGTGGCTGACGATGAAACGGGTGCCGGTCAGGACCAGGACCGTGACATGGCGGCGCACCTCGTTGGCATCGAAGGTGGTCTCCTGGTGCACCAGGTACGACACGATCGGCTCCCCACCGACGGCGGCCTCCACCGCCTCGGCCACAAGGGCCGGGTAGTAGCCGCTGCGCTCGATCGCCGCGCGCAGCCCCTGGGTCGTCGTACCGGTCTTCGCCATGGGCCCATCCTACGGGGGTGAGGTGACGGGGGTGACCGGCTATGTCAGCCCCGTCCGGTGCCGTACGCGGACCGTCAGTACGCCGGCAGCGTCCGCGGCCCCAGATCATCCCGCACCGGCGGCGGAGCCAACCGCACCCGCGCGCTCAGCACGCGAGCCCCCCGATGCGCGACGACCACGGGCTCCAGATCCACGGCCACCACCTGCGGGTGATCGTCGAACAGGCGGGACAACCGCTGGAGGAGCTCCTCCAGGGCCGCCGTGTCCACGGGGTCCGAGCCACGCCAGCCGAACAGCAGCGGCGCCGCCCGGATCGAGCGGATCAGTGCGGCGGCGTCACGGTCCGTGACCGGAATCAGCCGGTGCGCGGTGTCACCGAGCAGCTGGGAGGGCGCGCCGGCCAGACCGAAGGAGAGCACCGCTCCCACACCGGGGTCCAGTGAGGCCCGTACGACGGTGTCCACTCCCCTGGGCACCATCGGCTGGACGACGAGCCGCGCCTCCTCGCCCTTGCCGAACAGCCCGGTCAACTCGGCGTGCGCGGCCCGCAGTTGCTGCTCGCCCGCGAGATCCAGGCGTACGCAGCCGAGGTCGGGGCGGTGGCGCAGATGCGGCGCGGTGGCCTTGAGGGCCACGGGGTAGCCCATGAGCGCGGCGGCCTCGACGGTGGCGCTCTCGTCCCAGGCGGGCTTGGACCCGGTCACTTCGATGCCGTAGTCGGCGAGCAGCGCCTGAGCCTCGGGGGCGCTCAGCTCGAAACCCGCCTCGT
Organism: Streptomyces mesophilus; assembly: GCF_011044995.1. Taxonomy (GTDB): domain Bacteria; phylum Actinomycetota; class Actinomycetes; order Streptomycetales; family Streptomycetaceae; genus Streptomyces; species Streptomyces mesophilus. Next base: position 6,813 of record NZ_JAAKZW010000041.1, read on the forward strand.
CGGTGCGCCCGCGGCCGGCCGCCTCGATCCGCTCGTCGGCCGCCTGCTCGTCGATCCGCTCGAGCTCGGGCACCTTCCCGGGCTCGGCGGCCTCCCGCCGCCACTGCGCGTAGGCCCAGGCCTCGCCGAGGGCACGGGCGGCGCGCTCGGCGGCGGGGTAGGTGGGGATGGCCAGGGAGGTGGGGCCGCCGACGGTTCCCGGAGCGGGATGCCCGGCCCCGGCCGGCTGCCGGCCCGGGGGCGCGGGCGCTTCGTGGGTGCCAGGGGTCGCGGGACCGCGCAGGTCACCGGCCGCCACTGCGGCCCCCACCCCGCCGGACACCCGCGCTGCCCCCGTGTCACCGGGTACGCCTCCGGTCCCCATGTCACCGGATACGCCTCGCGTCCCCGCGTCACCGGAAGCCGGACCGGCCCCCGGGCCACCGGACCCCACGCCTTCCCGCCCCGGCGCCGTCCGAGTGGCCGCCGACAGTGCCTCCGCCAGACCGCCCAGCTCCACCGCCACGACCACCACCGGCTTGGCAGGACCCTCGGCCACCGTCTCGCGGACGGCGGCGGCGAGTGCCTCGCGTTCGGCGGCACCGTCGCGGCCACCCTCCCGTACCCAGGGAATCGCCGTGATCACCACGGCGTCGCACCCGTCGTCCGCGAGCGCGCGGGACAGCGCGGCCCGGAAGTCGGAGGGCGTGGCCGAGGTCGTCAGGTCGATGGGGCGCCGCGGCCGCAGGCCCTGGGCCAGGCAGGCGTCGTACGTGAGGAGACCCAGGGACTCCGAGTTGCCCAGGATTCCCACGCGCGGCCCGGCCGGCAGCGGCTGGCCCGCGAGCAGCAGCCCGACGTCGACCAGCTCGGTGACCGTGTCGACCCGGATCACCCCGGCCTGGCGAAGGAGCGCCGAGACCGTGGCGTGCGGCAGCCGGGTGCCCGGCACCGCGTGCCCGGCCGGTGCGACCCCGCCGTGCCGCGCGCCCTGCACCACGACCAGCGGCTTGGCCAGCGCGGTGCGGCGCGCGAGGCGGGTGAACTTACGGGGGTTGCCGATCGACTCCAGATACATCAGGACGACGTCGGTGCGCGGATCGTCGTACCAGTACTGGAGCACGTCGTTGCCCGACACGTCCGACCGGTTCCCCGCGCTGACGAACGACGAGAGCCCGGCGCCGCGCCGGTGCAGTCCCGCGAGCAGTGCGATGCCGATGCCACCCGACTGGGTGAAGAGCCCGATCCGTCCCTGGGCGGGCAGCTCGGGCGCGAGCGAGGCGTTGAGCCTGACGTCGGGTGCCGTATTGAGGACGCCGAAGGCGTTCGGGCCGATCAGGCGCATGCCGTACGAACGGGCCTGGCGCACCAACTCCCGCTGCCGCCCCCGCCCTTCGGGCCCGGACTCGGCGTATCCCGCGGACAGGACCACGAGTCCCCGTACGCCCTTCTCGCCGCACTCGGCGACGACGGCCGGCACCTGCGCGACCGGCACGGCGACCACGGCGAGGTCGACCGGTTCCTCGATGTCCCGTACGGAGGCGACCGCGGGCACCTCGTCCAGCGAGCCGGATGCCGCCGGGTTCACCGCGTACAGCCGGCCGGTGAAGCCGCCCCGCACCAGGCTCTGCAGCACGGTCCGTCCGACGCCGCCGGGCTGCCGGCCCGCCCCGATCACCGCGACGGACGCGGGCGCGAGCAGCCGCTGCACCGAGCGGGCCTCGGCGCGCTGTTCGCGGGCGCGCTGCACGGCGAGCGAGGCCTCGGTCGGTTCGAGGTCGAACTCCAGGCGGACGACGCCGTCCTCGAAGCTGCGCTTCTGGGTGTACCCGGCGTCCGTGAAGACCTTGATCATCTTGTTGTTGTTGGGCAGCACCTCGGCCGCGAACCGGCGGATGCCGCGCTCGCGGGCCACGGCCCCGATGTGTTCCAGCAGCGCGGAGGCGACTCCCCGCCCCTGGTGGGCGTCCTGCACGAGGAAGGCGACCTCGGCCTCGTCCGCGTCCCCGGACGCGGCCCGCCCGTTCTCGTCGATCCGGTCGTAGCGCACCGTGGCGATGAACTCGCCGGCCACGGTGACCGCGAGGCCCACCCGGTCCACGTAGTCGTGGTGGGTGAAGCGGTGCACGTCCTTGTCGGACAGGCGCGGGTAGGGCGCGAAGAAGCGGTAGTACTTCGACTCGTCCGAGACCTGCTCGTAGAAGCTGACCAGGCGCCCGGCGTCCTCGGTGGTGATGGGCCTGATCCGGGCGGTGCCGCCGTCGCGCAGCACGATGTCCGCCTCCCAGTGCGCGGGATACGTCTGCTGCGCATCCTGAGCGGCGGGCTGTTGCGGCATCGGCTCCGGCGGCTGCTGCATGGGGCCAGGGTACGGGTCGCGCGCCCGGCGGGAGCGTTGCAGTCTAGGAAGACCTCGGGCGGCGGGCCGGGGTGACCGCGGGCGGCAGGCCCTAGGTCGGACGGGCTGCGGACCTTTGGCCTGCAGGACCATCCACCGCAACATGAGAGACTGGTCTAGACAAGGCTTGAGTGAAATCTGAAGGGCAGCATCACATGGCTGAGCGCCGCGTCAACGTCGGTTGGGCCGAGGGTCTCCACGCCCGTCCCGCCTCCATCTTCGTCCGTGCGGCCACGGCCGCCGGCGTCCCCATGACGATCGCCAAGGCCGGCGGCAACCCCGTCAACGCGGCCTCGATGCTCGCGGTGCTCGGCCTGGGTGCCCAGGGCGGCGAGGAGATCGTGCTGGCTTCCGAGGCCGAGGGTGCGGACGCCGCGCTCGACCGCCTGGCGAAGCTGGTCGCCGAGGGCCTGGAAGAGCTTCCCGAGACTGTTTGATTCTCAGGGATTTTTCCGACTGAGCCGCTGCCACCGATTCGGTGGCAGCGGCTCAGTCGTTTCCGCACCTATTCCGTCATGCATTTCTTCGCATACGAGAAATCGCATGCGGGCACGCGAAACAGCCCCCGCCGAATTCCCCTCTTTGTATACGGACCGCTTGTTAAGCCCGGCCGCCCGCCATGTTTACGCGATGTTGCGAACCGCTCACACGCACGGTCGGCGGCTGACCGCGCAACCGGTGGGCACGGATGGCGCGTTCGGTGTGCTGGGCGGTGAGCAGCCGGGCGCGTTCGGCGTCGCCGCGGGCCACGGCGTCGACGATCGCGCCGTGTTCGGCCCAGGATTCGGCGGGCCGCTCCGGTGACTCCACCGCGTACATCCAGGCGATCTTGTGGCGCAGCTGCGTCAGCAGGGTGATCAGGCCGGGGCTGCCCGAGGCCTGCGCGAGCGTCTCGTGGAACCAGCCGCCGAGGCTGCGCAGATCCTCGCTCTGCCCGCGTCTGGCCCGCTCCTGCCCCAGTCTCACCAGGCCGCGGAGCACCTTGAGGTGCGCCTCGGTGCGGCGCTGCGCGGCGCGTGCGGCGCCCAGTGGTTCGAGCAGCATCCGGACTTCGAGGAGGTCCGCCGCCTCCTGCGCGGTGGGCTCGGCGACATGGGCGCCCGCATGCCGGCGGGTGACGACGAAGCCCTCGGCCTCGAGGGTGCGCAGGGCCTCGCGGACGGGGACCCTGGAGACCCCGTAGCGACGCGCGAGCACTTCCTCGGTGAGCCGGCTGCCGCGCTCGAAGACCCCGGAGACGATGTCGTCCCGGATGGCCGTGCATACCGACTGCGCGGGAATGCGCATGATCGAACCACCGCCTTTGCTGCCCACAAGTTACTCAACTGTCAGCGACTCTATTGCAGGCTCCCTCAATTCCCGGAAGGGTGGCGGGAATTCATGGGGTTGCATTTCGGCCCGAGTTGGGCCCTGCGGACAAAAGACGAAGGCCCCGGCGGATGCCGGGGCCTTCGGAGCGACTGTGGTGCGCCGTGGGTCAGATGCTGACGCCGTGCGCGCGCAGATACGCGACCGGGTCGATGTCCGAGCCGTAGTCGGGGCTGGTGCGGGCCTCGAAGTGGAGGTGCGGTCCGGTGACGTTGCCGGTCGCGCCCGAGATGCCTATCTGCTGGCCGGGGGTGACCTGCTGGCCGACCGAGACGCCGATGGACGAGAGGTGGCCGTACTGGGTGTACGTGCCGTCGTTCATCTTGATCACGATGTTGTTGCCGTACGCGCCGCCCCAGCCGGCCTCGACGACGGTGCCCATGCCGACCGAGCGCACCGAGGTGCCGGAGGCGGCGTGGAAGTCGACGCCGGTGTGGCTGCCGGAGGACCAGACGGCGCCGCCGGCCTTGTAACCGGTGGAGACGTAGGAGCCGGAGATCGGCGTGGTGAAGGAGTTGAGGCGCTTGCGCTCGGCCTCGCGGGCGGCGCGCTCCTTGGCCTCGCGCTCCTCCTTGGCCCTCGCCTCGGCCTTCGCCTTGGCTTCCGCTTCGGCCTTGGCCTCGGCGGCGGCCTTCTCGGCCTCCTGCTGCTGAGCCTCGGCCTGGGCGTCGATCCGCTCGGTGAGGGTGTCGCCGATGGAGACGGCCTTGGTGAGGCCGGTGTCCTCGACCGTGGACTTGGCGTCCGCGGCGTAGGCGGTGGAGCCGAGCGAGCCGATCACGCCGGTGGTGGTGAGGGCGGCGACGCCCGCGATGCTCGCCGTCTTGCGGCTGAGCGCGCTGGGACGACGGTGCTTCCCGGTGGCACGGGAGAAAGCCATGGAGCGGCGGTGTCCTTTCCTTCCTTCTCGCCTACCGGGTTAGCTGACGGGTTCGGAGCAGGAAGGTCTCCTACGGACGGCCGCCGGGCGGCTGTCCGATTCACCCCAGGGACTGCGTGTGGGTCCCCGGCTCCCCAGGCTCGCGCCTGACGGGGACTCGGCGATGACTGTTCGTTGCCGCGGATGCGGCGTACAGCGGACGAACAGCCGGACCGACGCTAAGCGGGACATCTTTCAATCAACAAACGGAATGGGCCTTTTGTAGCGCATGCCACAGGGCAGACCCTCAACCTCCGTACTAATTCGGACATAAAGCCATAACTCAAGAGAACAGGGACCCCGGAGATCTCCGGAGTCCCTGTCGTCCGCGGCGGTCCCGACTGGCCCGTGACAACCGTCACCCAGCCGGGAACACCCCTCACTCAGCCCGTGACAACCGTCACTTCACCGATCCCGAGCTCCTTCACCGGCTCCGCGATCGCGGCCGCGTCGCCCACGAGCACCGTCACGAGGTGGTCCATCGGGAACGCGCTGACGACCGCGGCCGTCGCCTCGACCGTGCCGGTCTCGGCGAGCATCCGGTACAACTGCGCCTGGAAATCGTCCGGGAGGTGCTGCTCGACCTGGTCGGCGAGCGTGTTGGCGACGGCCGCCGCGGTCTCGTAACGCAGCGGCGCCACACCCACGAGGTTCTGCACGGCCGTCTCGCGCTCGGCGTCGGTCAGTCCCTCCGCGGCGAGCGTGCGCAGGACCTGCCACAGGTCTTCGAGCGCGGGGCCCGTATTCGGTGTGTCCACCGAGCCGCTGATGCCCAGCATGGCCGCACCCGACCCGTCCGGCGCCGAGCGCAGCACCTGGCCGAAGGCCCGTACGCCGTACGTATAGCCCTTCTCCTCGCGCAGCACGCGGTCCAGACGGGACGTCAGGGTCCCGCCCAGGCAGTACGTGCCGAGCACCTGGGCCGGCCACACGCGGTCGTGCCGGTCGGGGCCGATCCGTCCGATGAGCAGCTGCGTCTGGACGGCGCCGGGCCGGTCGACGATGACCACGCGGCCGGTGTCGTCGGCGGTGACCGGCGGCACCGGGCGCGCCTGCCCCGGCGTGCCCGTCCACTGACCGAGGGTCTCGGCGAGCAGGGCGTCGAGGTCGGTGGCGGAGAGGTCGCCCACGATCACGGCGGTGGCGGTGGCGGGTCGCACCCACGCCTCGTAGAACTTCCGCACGGCCTCGGCGTCGATACGGCCGACCGTCTCCTCGGTGCCCTGGCGCGGCCGCGCCATGCGCGCGCCGGCCGGGAACAGCTCCTTGTAGAGCTCCTTGGCGGCGCGGCGGGCCGGGTTGGCCAGCTCGTGCGGGATCTCGTCGAGGCGGTTGCGGACGACGCGGCTGACCTCGCTGTCCGCGAACGCCGGTGCGCGCAGGGCGTCGGCGATCAGCCCGAGTGCCTTCGGCAGCCGGGACACGGGGACTTCGAGCGAGACCCGGACGCCCGGGTGGTCGGCGTGCGCGTCCAACGTAGCGCCGCAGCGCTCCAGTTCGGCCGCGAACTCCTCGGCGCTCAGCTTGTCGGTGCCCTCGGAGAGGGCGCGCGCCATGATGGTCGCGACCCCGTCCAGGCCCTCCGGCTCGGCGTCCAGCGGCGCGGCGAGGAAGATCTCGACGGCGACGACCTGCTGGCCGGGACGGTCGCAGCGCAGCACGGTGAGGCCGTTGGGCAGCGCCCCGCGCCCGGGCGCGGGAAACGCCCACGGCTTGGCCTCGCCGGCCTGGGGCTGCGGGTGGAATTCCATGGTGGAGAGCTCGGTCACTGCCCCGCCTCCTCTTCCTCTACGTCACTGGCGTCGGCGTCGGCGTGCACGGGCTCGTACACGAGCACCGCCCTGTTGTCCGGGCGAAGCCGGGCCTCGGCCACGGCCTGGACCTCCTCCGCCGTCACCGACAGGACGCGGTCGACGGCGGTGAGGGCGAGCTGCGGGTCGCCGAACAGGACCGCATAGCGGCACAGTTCGTCGGCGCGGCCCGCGACGGTGCCGAGCCGGTCCAGCCACTCGCGCTCCAACTGGGCCTGGGCGCGCTCCATCTCCTCGGCCGTCGGGCCCTCGGCGGCGAACCGCGCGAGCTCCTCGTCGACGGCCGTCTCGATGACCGGCACCTCGACATCGCCGGAGGTCTTCACGTCGAGCCAGCCGAGCGAGGGCGCTCCGGCGAGCCGGAGCAGACCGAACCCCGCGGCGACCGCGGTCTGGTCACGCCGTACGAGACGGTTGTAGAGCCGCGAGGACTCACCGCCGCCGAGGACGGTCAGCGCCAGGTCGGCGGCGTCGCACTCGCGGGTGCCGTCGTGCGGCAGACGGTAGGCGGCCATCAGCGCACGGGCCGGCACCTCCTCCTCGATCACCTCGCGCTTCTGCCCGCCGTGGATCTCCGGCAGGGCGCCGTCGCGCGGCGGCTGCTTGCCGTCGTGCGAGGGGATGGAGCCGAAGTACTTCTCGATCCACGCGAGGGTCTGCTCGGGGTCGATGTCGCCGACGACCGAGAGCACCGCATTGTTCGGCGCGTAGTACGTACGGAAGAAGTTCCGCGCGTCCTCGAGCGTGGCCGCGTCCAGGTCGGCCATCGAGCCGATGGGCGTGTGGTGGTACGGGTGGCCCTCGGGGTACGACAGGGCGGTCAGCTTCTCGAACGCCGTGCCGTAGGGCACGTTGTCGTAGCGCTGGCGCCGCTCGTTCTTCACCACATCGCGCTGGTTCTCCATCGACTCGTCGTCGAGGGCCACCAGGAGCGAGCCCATACGGTCGGCCTCCAGCCAGAGCGCGAGCTCCAGCTGGTGGGCGGGCATGGTCTCGAAGTAGTTGGTGCGCTCGAAGCTGGTCGTGCCGTTGAGCGAACCGCCCGCGCCCTGCACCAGTTCGAAGTGCCCGTTGCCCTTGACCTGGCCCGAGCCCTGGAACATCAGGTGCTCGAAGAGATGGGCGAGGCCCGTGCGGCCCTTGACCTCGTGGCGTGAACCGACGTCGTACCAGAGGCATACCGCCGCAACAGGGGTCAGGTGGTCCTCGGAGAGCACGACGCGCAGGCCGTTGGCCAGCCGGTGCTCGGTCGCTGTCAGGCCGCCGGAGCCGGCCTCGGCGGTGGCCGTGTGACCCATGGGCATGTGGTCCCTTCGATTGCGGGAATACGTGTGGGCAGAGAGTTCTGTCACTGTATGCAAGCGCGCGGACATCCGGGTAAGTTCCCGCTCCCGCTCAGCCCACAGCGATCGCGATCAAGCTGCTGTGGCCGGGTCGACGTCCGCGTTGTCAGTGGCGCGGTCCACAATGGTCCGCGTCAGAGAACCGCACATGTAGGTGAAGGAGCCGCAGCAGCGATGGCCCGCCGCACTACGAAGACCCCGCCACCGCCGGACGACTTCGAGGAGAGGATCCTCGACATCGACGTCGTCGACGAGATGCAGGGCTCCTTCCTCGAGTACGCGTACTCGGTCATCTACTCGCGCGCCCTGCCGGACGCCCGCGACGGCATGAAGCCGGTGCACCGCCGGATCGTCTACCAGATGAACGAGATGGGGCTGCGCCCCGACCGCGGCTATGTGAAGTGTGCCCGCGTCGTCGGCGAGGTCATGGGCAAGTTGCACCCCCATGGCGACGCGTCGATCTATGACGCGCTCGTCCGCATGGCGCAGCCGTTCTCCATGCGGCTGCCCCTGGTCGACGGGCACGGCAACTTCGGCTCGCTCGGCAATGACGACCCGCCGGCCGCGATGCGGTACACCGAGTGCCGGATGGCCGACGCCACCTCGTTGATGACCGAGTCCATCGACGAGAACACGGTGGACTTCACGCCCAATTACGACGGGCAGGAGCAGGAGCCGGTCGCGCTGCCGGCCGCGTATCCGAATCTCCTGGTCAACGGCGCGTCCGGCATCGCGGTCGGCATGGCGACCAACATGCCGCCGCACAACCTCGGCGAGGTCATCGCCGCGGCCCGCCACCTGATCAAGCACCCGGGCGCCGACCTCGAGACGCTGATGCGCTTCGTCCCCGGTCCCGACCTGCCCACGGGCGGCCGGATCGTCGGACTCGCCGGCATCAAGGACGCGTACGAGAGCGGCCGCGGCACCTTCAAGATCCGCGCGACGGTCGCGATCGAGAACGTGACGGCGCGCCGCAAGGGACTCGTCGTCACCGAACTGCCGTTCACCGTCGGCCCCGAGAAGGTCATCGCCAAGATCAAGGACCTGGTCGGCTCGAAGAAGCTGCAGGGCATCGCCGACGTCAAGGACCTCACCGACCGCGCGCACGGGCTGCGTCTGGTCATCGAGATCAAGAACGGTTTCGTCCCTGAAGCGGTCCTCGAGCAGCTCTACAAGCTGACGCCGATGGAGGAGTCCTTCGGCATCAACAATGTGGCGCTCGTGGACGGCCAGCCGCTCACGCTCGGCCTCAAGGAGCTCCTCGAGGTCTACCTCGACCACCGCTTCGAGGTCGTACGGCGGCGCAGCGAGTTCCGCCGCACGAAGAAGCAGGACCGGCTGCACCTGGTCGAGGGCCTGCTCGTCGCGCTGCTCGACATCGACGAGGTCATCCGTCTGATCCGCTCCAGCGAGAACTCCGCGCAGGCCAAGGAGCGCCTGATGGAGCACTTCTCGCTGAGCGAGGTGCAGACGCAGTACATCCTCGACACGCCGCTGCGCCGGCTCACCAAGTTCGACCGGATCGAGCTGGAGTCGGAGCGCGACCGTCTGAAGGCCGAGATCGCCGAGCTGACCGCGATCCTCGAATCGGACACCGAGCTGCGCAAGATGGTCTCGGGCGAACTGGCCGCCGTGGCCAAGAAGTTCGGCACCGACCGCCGTACCGTGCTCCTGGAGTCGGCTGGCGCGCCCGCGTCCGCGGTTCCGCTCGAGGTCGCGGACGACCCGTGCCGCGTGCTTCTCTCCTCGACGGGCCTCCTTGCCCGTACGGCCAATGGCGAGGTCTCCTTCGACGCCGACGCCAAGCGGGTCAAGCACGACGTGATCGTCTCGTCCGTGCCGGCGACGCAGCGCGGCGAGGTGGGCGCGGTGCTCTCCTCGGGCCGGCTGCTGCGGCTCCAGGTCATCGATCTGCCCCAGCTGCCGGACACGGCCTCGGCGCCCAACCTCTCGGGCGGTGCGCCGATTTCGGAGTTCCTCTCGCTCGAGGACGACGAGAGCCTGATCTGTCTGATGACGCTCGACGAGTCCTCACCGGGCCTGGCGCTGGGTACGGCGCAGGGCGTGGTCAAGCGCGTCGTCCCGGACTATCCGTCCAACAAGGACGAGCTCGAGGTCATCACCCTCAAGGACGGTGACAAGATCGTCGGCGCGTGCGAACTGCGTACCGGCGAGGAGGACTTGGTCTTCATCACGGACGACGCCCAGCTGCTTCGCTACCAGGCCGCGCAGGTCCGTCCGCAGGGGCGGCCGGCCGGCGGTATGGCGGGCATCAAGCTGACGGAGGGCGCGAAGGTCATCGCGTTCACGGCGGTCGACCCGGCGGCGGACGCGGTGGTGTTCACCATCGCGGGCTCGCGCGGCACGCTTGACGACTCGGTCCAGACGACGGCCAAGGCCACTCCGTTCGACCTCTATCCGCGCAAGGGCCGTGCCACGGGCGGCGTCCGGGCGCAGCGCTTCCTCAAGGGCGAGGACTGTCTGTCCTTCGCCTGGGCGGGACCGGTGCCGGCCAAGGCGGCCCAGCGCAACGGCACACCGGCCGAGCTCCCGGAGCTCGACCCGCGCCGCGACGGCTCGGGCATCTCACTGGGCAAGCCGGTGTCGGCGGTTTCCGGACTGGTCTAGCCGGCGGCGGTACGAGGGCCGGACTCAGGCGTCAGCCGGGTCCGGCTCTTCGTCGTCCTCCGTCAGCTCACTCGCGGGCTCGGCCTCTTCGGCACCTTCCCGCCGTACGAAACGCAGCACGCCCCACATCGTCTCGGGCCGGACCTCCTGCGGTACGTCGTCGGCGCAGCGCTCGAGTCCGGCCTCAAGGCGGGCCCCATCGATCCCGGCCCCGATCAGGACGAGTTGGGTCAGCCGCTCCTCACCCGCGCCCCATGGTTCGGGCGTGAACCGCAGAAACCGGCCCACCGCGTGCAGGGCGTACCGGTTGTGCGGATCGTGCGCCCCGAAGTCGATGAACCCCTTGATGCGGTACAGACCGACAGGCCGCGCGTCGAGGAAGTCGAGCAGCCGCCGCGGGCTCATCGGAGTCCGGGCCGTGAACGAGACCGTCTCGTAGCCCGCGTGCAGGTGACCGCCATGGCCTGCCTCGTGGTCCTCGTGCTCCCCGTGCTCCTCGTCCTCCTCCCGTACGTCGTCGAAGGACAACTGCCCGATCCGCTCCGCACTCGGCCGCCGCTCGAAGAGCAGCTCCGGATCGATCCGGCCGTACGAGGCCTCGACGACAGCGGCCGTCGAACCGGTAGCGGCCAGAGCGCCCCGCAGACGCCCGAGCGCCTCGGAGTTGATCCGGTCCACCTTGTTGAGCACGATCAAGTCGGCGAGCGCCAGATGCCGCTCGATCTCCGGATGCCGCTCCCTCGTGGCCTCGAACTCGGCGCCGTCGACCACCTCGACGAGCCCGCCGTACACCGCGCGCGGGTTCTCGCTGGCGAGCAGCATCCGCACCAGCTCCTGCGGTTCGGCAAGCCCGCTGGCCTCGATCACGATGACGTCGAGTCCCACCGACGGGTGGGTGAGCTTCTCCAGATACGTATCGAGTTCGCTGCCGTCTACGGCGCAGCACAGACAGCCGTTGCCCAGCGAGACGGTGGAACCGACCTGTCCGGAAACGGACATGGCGTCGATCTCGATCGCACCGAAGTCATTCACCACCACGCCGACCCGGGTGCCACCGCTGCCGCGGAGGAGGTGATTGAGCAGGGTGGTCTTTCCTGCCCCGAGAAAACCGGCGAGGACGACCACGGGAATCTGCCGCCCGGCCTCCGGATTCTGCCGCTCGGTCACACTGCGCCTTTCGTACGGCGACGGTTCGAACCGGAACAGCATAGGCAGACCTCACTCGAGGCACTCGGGGCCCTGTGAGCCGGTACGTCCGGCACTGAGTGCAGAGTTTTGCCCGAAGTAAACGATTGTTAGCACTCCATGCGGGGCAATGAAACTGCACGGCGCATGTCACGACATCAGTACGCGACTGTGCGCCGTCCTCTCCGCCCTCCCGCCGACCAGAGCCGCTCGGCACCCTGGGGGGTGGCAAGCGCACCGCCCACCGCTCGCCGGTCCCGCTCCCCTGTCGCCCCGCACCCGACGGCCGGCGGACGGTCGCCTGAATCGAGGGTTGACATGGCCACACGGAAGTCTGGGGTCCTCCGGCTGTTGTCGGTCACCCTGGGGGGAATCACGGCCGGCAGTGCCGCTCTCGCCGCGCTGCACCCGCGCAAGCCGAACCCGGAGCTGCAGCGCGAACTGCTCGACCAGCAGCGGGAGCTGATCGGCCAGCAGCGAGAGCTGCTCGACCATCTGCGCAGCCAGCATCACCATGCCCGGCTGATCGCTCAGCAGCAGCTCCAGCTTGACCTCCTGGAGAAGGTCCTGCGCGATCCCTCGCTCGCCGCCGTGTTCGATCTGCACGAGGGCGAGGCCAGTGCCGAGCGGCGCCGGCAGTACCTCGTCGCCAATGCCATGTACACCAACGCGCTGCTCGCCTGGAGAATCGAGACGATCACCAAAGAGGGCTTCCTCGGCTATGTGCGCGGCATGCTGCAGAACCCGGTCTTCCGCGAGTACTGGGACGCCACCCGCAAGCAGCGCCTCACGCTCGACGACTCCGACGAGGCCCGGATGGGGCGCGAGGTGGACGAGCTGGCGGAGCAGTTGGACGAGTCCGAGTCGGACGAATGGTGGGTCGTGGGAAGGCCGGGTGTCTGAGGGAGCACTTGTCGGCCGATTCACTCCTACGAGCGAGCCAGTCTCAGCCAAATATTGCCGAACTGGAGGGGCAGGCCAGACCTCTTGAGGTACACGGTGCCCATGTCAGCCAGCGCCCACAGTTGGCCTAAAGTGATCCATGTGACGCGATCACAGGTTTTCCTTGCCCGGTGACTCATCCTGATCCCGTGGTCCGCCGCCGTATCGGCGCGTCTCCTGCCCAGCGCGGAAGCCTCAGCGGAAGCAACTGCCCCGACATCTTCGAGTTGTCGGACGGCTCCTTCGCGATCATCGGTACCGACCGTACCGACCTCCTCGAAGGCAGCCTGCCTGCCGACGCGTCGCGCGGCGCACACGAGCGCATCGTGGTCATCACGCGCGAGACCCTGCTGAGGGCCAAAAGTGATATCCCCGAAGCCTGACCGTTCCCACGGTCAGGCCCTCTTGCTTCTCGCTCCCGTTCCCCCAGGCCCGGTATTCGCGCTCCACGCGTCGAATACCGGGCCTTCGCTTGTGTACGCGGCCCGGTCACCCGAAGTACGCGCGGCCCGGTCAATCCAAGTACACAGCGTCAGCCGAAGTACGCGCCGTCAGCCGAGCACCGGCACCTGGACGGGCGGCTCCGCCCCCACATACCTCGCCGCAGGGCGGATGATCTTTGAATCCTGGGCCTGCTCCAGGAGGTTGGCGCTCCAGCCCACCACCCGGGCCGCCGCGAACGTGGGCGTGAACATCTCGCGCGGCAGGCCGCACAGCTCCATGACCACACCCGCGTAGAACTCGACATTGGTGTGCAGCTCGCGGCCCGGCTTCAGCTCCGCCAGGATCGCCTCCACCTGGCGCTCCACCTCGATCGCGAACTCGACCAGCGGGCCGCCGAATTCCCGGGCGATGCCCCGCAGCATCCGCGAGCGCGGGTCCTCCGTGCGGTACACGGGGTGCCCGAAGCCCATGATCCGGTCGCCGGCCAGGACCCGCTCCCTGATCCAGGGGTCGATACGGTCCGGCGTACCGATCGCGTCCAGGGTGTCCAGAGCCCGGCTCGGCGCACCCCCGTGCAGCGGCCCCGAGAGCGCGCCGACCGCGCCCACCAGACAGGCCGCCACATCCGCTCCGGTGGAGGTGATGACACGGGCCGTGAAGGTTGACGCATTGAATCCATGGTCGATCGTCGAGATCAAGTAGCGCTCGATCGCCCTGGCGCGCGCCGCGTCCGGTTCCGAACCGGTCTGCATGTAGAGGTAGTTGGCGGCGTACGAGAGGTCCGTGCGCGGCTCGATCGGCTCGAGACCCTGCCCAAGCCGGTGCAGTGCGGTCAGCAGGGTCGGTACAACGGCACTCGCGGCGAGCGTGTCCGCGAGCCGCTGCTGCGGCGAGATGTCGTACACCGGACGGAAGCCCTTGGCCGCGCCGAAGAGCGAGAGCGCCGAGCGCAGGCCGGCCAGCGGGCCCGACAGGGCCGAGGCGCGGGCGATCGCGGGGAGGGCCGCGCGCACGTCGTCGGGCAGGGCGCGCAGGGCCGCCGTCCGCTCGGTGAACGCCTGGAGCCGGGCGGCGTCCGGCAGTTCGCCGTGCACCATCAGATGCCATACATCCTCGAAGCCGCGGCGCTCCGCGAGCTCCACGGCCGAGTACTGGCGGTAGTGGTAGAAGCCCTCGCGGCCTCGCACGTCCCCGAGCGCCGTGTCCGTGACGACCACCCCGGCAAGCCCACGCGGAACCTCGCCGATCAGACCTTGCGCCATTGTTCTGCTCCCCTCACGCCGTCAACTCTGTCCGGACCTCTGCTTTGTCCGGCCCTCTGTCTTCAACTTGATTTGACTGTCTATCCTTGACTTCATCATTGTCAATATTGATTGAATCAATGCATCGAGATCACGGATACGGTGAGAGCCATGAGCGGTGAGCAGGGCGGCAGCCGGCGGCTGTCCACCAAGGAGGCGGCGGAGCGGCTCGGCGTGAAGGCCGAGACCGTGTACGCGTACGTGAGCCGTGGGCTGCTCAGCAGCCGGCGGGAGGCGAACGGACGCGGGTCCACCTTCGAGGCCAAGGAGGTCGACGCGCTGGCCCGCCGCAACACCCGTGCCGCCGCGGCGAGTTCGGCCGCGGGCGAGCTCGCCGTGAAGACGCGGATCACGCTGATCGAGAAGGACCGCTACTACTTCCGCGGGGTCGACGCGACCGAGCTCGCCGCGCACTACTCGTACGAGCCGGTGGTCGAATGGCTGTGGACCGGTGTCCTGCGCGAGGACGCCCGGTTCACCGCTCCCGAGGAGATCGTGGGCGCCGCGCGCCGGGCCGTACAGGCACTGCCCGCGCACAGCGGGCCGATGGACCGGCTGCGGGTCGCCACCATCGCCGCGGCGGCGGCCGACCCCCTCCGCTTCGACCTCGACGAGCAGGCCGTTCTCGGCACCGCCCGCGCCCTGGTGCCGACCCTCGTCGACGCCCTGCCCACCGTAAGCGACTGGGCGCGCGACGAGCACACGATCGCGGGCCGGCTGTGGCCGAGGCTCACCCGGCGCGCACCCGACGGCCCCTGGATGAGCGCACTGGACAAGGCACTTGTCCTCCTCATCGACCACGACCTCGCCGCGTCCACGCTGGCCGTCCGGGTCGCGGCCTCGGCCCGCGCCCATCCGTACGCCGCGGTCTCCGCCGGGCTCGGCGTGCTCGAAGGGCCCCTGCACGGAGCGGCCAGCGGTCTGGCGCACCGGATGCTCACCGAAGTGCTCGACCGGGGCAGCGCCGCCGCGGTCGTGGCCGACCACCTGCGGGCGGGCCGGCGGGTACCGGGTCTCGGCCACCGCCTGTATCCGCGCGAAGACCCGCGCGCGCAGGCGCTGTTCGCAGCTCTGGACGAGGTGCCGGAAGCGCGTGAGGCGCTGGATGCGGCGCGCGATGTGGTGGCCACGACCGCGCGGCACACCGAGCTGTACGCCAACGTCGATCTCGCGCTCGCCGTACTGACGGTGGCCGGCGGGATGCCGCCGGAGGCGGGCGAGACCGTGTTCGCCGTGTCCCGTACGGCCGGCTGGATCACGCACGCCTTGGAGGAGTACGGCGAACGGCCGCTGCGGATGCGCCCCAGCGGCCACTACACCGGAGCGCGACCACCGCAGCCCTTGCCGCTGCCTTGACCCCGCCGAGCCCACCAGCCGCGCAGGCCCCACCAGCCCTGCGGGCCTCGTCGCCCCCACCAGACCCGTCGACCTGCCCCGCACCCCTTGCCGTAAGCCCGGTTTTCAGTCAACTCCGACGCGCCGCAAGCAGAATGCAAAGCTTGCGCTAATCTTGCGCCCATGACGCGACGACTTGCTCAAGTGGCCAAGAAGGTCGGGGTCAGCGAGGCCACGGTCAGCCGAGTGCTCAACAACAAGCCCGGCGTCTCCGAGGCCACCCGGCAGTCAGTGCTCTCCGCCCTCGATGTGCTCGGGTACGAACGCCCCACCCAGCTGCGCGGCGAACGCGCCCGCCTGGTCGGCCTCGTGCTGCCCGAACTCCAGAACCCGATCTTCCCGGCGTTCGCCGAGGTCATCGGCGGCACCCTCGCCCAGCAGGGCCTCACCCCCGTACTGTGCACCCAGACCAAGGGCGGGGTCTCCGAGGCGGACTATGTGGAACTGCTGCTCCAGCAGCAGGTCTCCGGAGTGGTGTTCGCGGGCGGCCTTTACGCCCAGGCCGACGCGCCGCACGACCACTACAAGCAGCTCGCCGCACGCAATATCCCGGTCGTCCTGATCAACGCGGCCATCGCCGATCTCGGCTTCCCCGCCGTCTCCTGCGACGACGCATCGGCCGTGGAACAGAGCTGGCGCCACCTCGCCTCGCTCGGCCATGAACGCATCGGTCTGGTGCTCGGCCCCGCCGACCACATGCCCTCGCAGCGCAAGCTGATCGGGGCGCGCGCGGCCGCCAAGGCGGCGGGCGGCTCGCTGCCCGACGAGCATGTGGTGCGCGGCATGTTCTCGCTCGAAGGCGGTCAGGCGGCGGCCACCCGGCTGATCGACGCCGGCGTCACGGGACTCATCTGCGCGAGCGACCCGCAGGCGCTCGGCGCGGTGCGCGCGGCCCGTCGGCGCGGGCTGGACGTCCCGCGCGAGATCTCGGTGGTCGGGTACGACGACTCCGCGTTCATGAACTGCACCGAGCCCCCGCTCACCACCGTCCGTCAGCCCATCGAGGCGATGGGCCGCGCCGCGGTGGAGCTGCTCTCGCTGCAGATCGCCGGCAGTTCGGTGCCGTCGGAGGAGCTGCTCTTCGAGCCGGAGCTGGTGGTGCGGGGGTCGACCGCGCAGGCCGTACGCGACTGAGCAGACCCTGCAGCGCGCGACGCTGATGCGCGCAGACAGCACGCGAGCCCCGCACGAACCACGACCACCATCTGTCGAGGAATTGCGATCTGTGCGCGGAATTTCACAACCCACTGCCGAGATCGTCACACCTCCGCCCTATGGACCGGAGTACGGAGCCCCGTGAGAGCCGTCGCCCGCTCAGGCTAGGCTCACCTACGTGAGTACGTGCGCCACCGCCTCCCGCGACCTCGACGAACCCGTCGCGGGAACCGCGGCCACCGCCACCACCTGGCTGCTCCTGGAGCAGCCGGGTCCCTGGGGTGCCAAGGCGCTCACCTCCAGCCACCTCGACGCCGGGCTCGGCGCCGCTCTCGAAGCCGCCGCCAAGGACACCGGCGTACGGATCGCGCTGATCCGGCGCCCGGGCCGGCACGCCGACTCCCACTCCCCCGTGGAGCGCCAGGTGTACGCGGCCCATGTCCGGCCCGACGGCGCTTGGCTGCACAGCGCCGTCATCACGGATCCCGCCCGGCTTCTCGACCTCGACTTCGCGGCCCTCGGGCGAGGCGAAGCCGGCTCGTTCGACGCGGAGTTGGCGGGCGCCGAGCACACCGGCGCACCGCTCGCCCTCGTCTGCACCAACGGCAAGCGCGACCGCTGCTGCGCCCTCCTCGGCCGCCCCCTCGCGGCCGAGCTGGCCGCCGCCGGTGCGAGCGGCACCTGGGAGATCACGCACCTCGGCGGTCACCGTTTCTCGCCGACGCTGCTCGTCCTGCCGTACGGCTATGCGTACGGCAGGCTCGACGCCTCCGCCGTCAAGGAAGTCCTGACGGCCGTCGGCGACGGCCGCATCGTCACCGACGGCTGCCGCGGCAACTCCGCCTGGGACCGCCCGGGCCAGGCCGCCGAGCTCGCGGTGCGTACGACAGTGGGCGAGCAGCGGGCCGGGGCGCTCTCGGTCATCAGCAGCGAGGCCGTCAGCGTCGAGGTCGTCGGCGGCGAGGCCGTCAGCAGTGACGTCGAACGCGGTGAGGACGCCGCTCCCCACTGGCAGATCACCGTCGCCCACCGCGACGGCCGCGCCTGGGCCGTGACCGTCGCGCAGGGCGCCGCCCGGCCGTCGCGCCCGGAGAGCTGCGGAGGCGCGCTGGGGACACCGGCGCGGATGGATGTGGTGGCGGTGCGGGAGCTGGCCGGGGTCTGACGCCCTCCTGCGGACCCGCCCCTACGCGGCGGCCCAACTCCCTTTCCGTACAGGAGAATCGGCGCACACAGGAAAGCCGGCGCCCTACGCCGACCCCTTCACCACGCTCCACCCACCGTCCACCACCAGGCTCGCCCCGGTGATGTACCCCGCCTCGTCCGCCGCCAGGAACGCGATCGCGGCCGCCACCTCCTCGGGCGCACCGAGCCGTCCGGCCGCCGTCTCGGCCATGCTGCGCGCCCGGTCCTCCTCGCTGACGCGATCCCAGGCGCCGGTCAGGATCGGGCCCGGCAACACGCAGTTGACGCGCACCTCGGGTCCGTATTCGACGGCGAGCTGGCCGCAGAGCGAGAGCAGCGCGCCCTTGCTCGCCGCGTAGGCGGGGTGGCCCGGGATTCCCTTGTGGGCGTGGACGGACGAGGTGAGGACGACGGCGCCGCGCTGTGCGCGCAAATCCGGGAGTACGGCCTTGAAGCCCAGGAACGATCCGGTGAGGTTGACCGAGAGCTGGCGTTGCCAGGACTCGAGGGAGAGTGCGTGGGCGGGGGCCACCTCGACGGTGAAGGCGTTGCTGACCAGGACCCCGACCGGACCGAAGGAGTGCGCGGCCGCGACGACCCGGTCCCAGTCGGCGGGATCGGACGCGTCGGCCCGTACGAAACCGGCGCGGCCGCCCTTGCTCCGGATCCGTTCGGCGAGATCGGCGCCCCGCTCGGCGGCGATATCGGTGAGGACCACGGCGGCGCCTTCGGCGGCGAGCCGCTCGGCGGTGGCAGCGCCGATCCCGGAGGCGGCCCCGGTGACGATGGCGACACGGTCGGCGAAACGGTGGCCTGCGGAAGGCTCATTCGGGCTCGTCATACGGACATCCCACCTCCCCGTGTGCCCCAGGACAATACGTGAGCCCGATCACTTCGCACCCCGGCGCATTTCGGCAGCGGCCCCGTACCGCCGTACCGTTCGTAGACATGACCCCCTCCGCCTCCGGCAGCGCGCGCCGGCGCCCGCGCAGACCGCGCCTGGGGCTGCCGCGCAAGGTGTTCTCGCAGGTGCTCCTGATGCAGCTGGGGATCGCCGCCGGGGTCGCCGTCCTCGCGACCGGTCTCTTCCTCGCGCCCCTCGGCAAGGAGATGGACGACCAGGCGATGCGCCGGGCGCTCGCGATCGCCGAGGCCACCGCCGCCGCCCCGCGGATCGCCGAGGACCTCGAGCGCACCGAGCCCACCGCGGACGGTCCCGTGCAGGAGGAGGCCGAGCGGATCCGTGCGGCCACGGGCGCCGAGTACATCGTGGTGATGGACCGGCGCGGGGTGCGCTGGTCGCATGCGAACCCTCGGCAGGTGGGCCGGGTCGTGTCCACCGACCCCAGCGACGCCCTGGCCGGCCGCGACGTGATGGAGATCGACGACGGCACGCTGGGGCGCTCGGCCCGCGGCAAGGTGCCGCTGCGCGACGAGGACGGGGCGATCGTCGGTGCGGTCTCGGTCGGCATCGAGTACGACAGTGTGCGGGCGCGGCTGCTCAACGCGATCCCGGGGCTCTTCGCGTACGCGGGCGGAGCGCTCGCGGTCGGTGCGCTCGCCGCGTATCTGATCTCGCGCAGAGTGCAGAAGCAGACCCGCGATCTGGCCTTCTCCGATATCTCGGCGCTGCTCGCCGAGCGCGAGGCCATGCTGCACGGCATCCGCGAAGGCGTGGTCGCGCTCGATCGCCACGGCCGGATCCGGCTGCTCAACGACGAGGCGGAGCGACTGCTCGGACTCGACGGCGAGGCCGTGGGCAAGCCGCTCGACGAGGCGCTCGGCGCGGGCCGCACCACCGATGTGCTCGCGGGCAGCGTGACCGGCACCGATCTGGTGACGGTACGCGGCAGGCGCGTACTGATCGCGAACCGGATGCCCACCCACGACGGCGGCGCGGTGGCCACGCTGCGCGACCGCACCGAACTGGAGCAGCTCGGCCGTGAACTCGACTCGACCCGCGGCCTGATCGACGCCCTGCGCGCCAAGGACCACGAGCACGCCAACCATCTGCACACGCTCCTCGGCCTCCTCGAGCTGGAGATGTACGAGGACGCCGTGGAGTTCGTCGGCGAGGCGGCCGGGGCCCAGCGGGTGACCGCCGAGCAGATCACGGAGAAGATCCACGATCCGCTGCTCGCGGCGCTGCTCGTCGGCAAGGCGACCGTGGCCTCCGAGCGCGGGGTCACGCTGCGGCTGTGCGAGGGCACGCTGCTGCCGGACCGTCTCGTGGGTCCCCAGGATCTGGTGACGATCGCGGGCAACCTGGTCGACAACGCGCTCGATGCCGCGACCGGCAGCACCCGGGCGCAGGTCGAGGTCGAGGTGCGGGCCGACGGGTGCGAGGCTGTCCTGCGCGTACGGGATTCAGGGCCCGGAGTGCCGCCCGAACAGCGGGAGTTGATCTTCACGGAGGGCTGGTCCACCAAGGAGTCCCCGGCCCATCGTGGTCGCGGGATCGGTCTTGCGCTTGTCCGCCGCCTCGCCGAGCGCCAGGGCGGCAGTGCGCGGGTGGACGAAGCGGCGGACGGAGGCGCCGAGTTCACCGTCGTACTGCCGCAGGCGCTGCGCGACGAGGCGCCGCGGACGAAGATCGGCGGGCCGCGGGAGGCACCCGGAGCCACTGGAGCGGCCGGAGCGGCAGCAACCGGCCAGGCGGTCCCTGACCGTACGGAAGCGATCGAGGAATCACGATGATCGAAGTCCTGGTCGTGGACGACGACCTGCGCGTCGCCAAGGTGAACGCCGCCTACGTGGACAAGGTCCCCGGCTTTCAGGTGGCCGCCCAGGCGCACAGCGCCGCCGAGGCCCTGGAGCGGATCGAGTCCGCCGGTCCGTTCGACCTGATCCTGATGGACCACTATCTGCCGGACGGCACCGGCCTTTCGGTCGTACGGCGGCTGCGCGAGCGCGGCGACCGCACCGACGTGATCATGGTGACCGCCGCCCGTGATGTGGCCACGGTGCAGGCCGCGATGCGGCTCGGGGCGCTGCAGTACCTGGTCAAGCCCTTCACGTTCGCGGGTCTGCGCGGCAGGCTCGAGGCGTACGCGGCGCTGCGGCGGACCCTGGAAGGCGGCGGCGAGGCCGAACAGTCGGAGGTGGACCGGATCTTCGGCGCCCTGTCGACGGACACCGCGCCCCAGCTCCCCAAGGGCCACTCCCCCGAGACCGCCGAGCTGGTCCGCCGCGCCCTGATGTCCGCCGAGGGCCCGCTGTCGGCGGCGGAGCTCGCCGACCGCACGGGCCTGAGCCGCCAGACCGCCCAGCGCTACCTCAAGCTCCTGGAACGCTCCGGCCGCGTACGCCTCGGCCTGAGGTACGGCGATACGGGGCGGCCGGAGCACCGGTACGAGTGGGCGGCGAGCCTGTAACTTCCGGCTCTACACGGCCCCCGCCCCCGTGAGCGAGCGCACCTCGGTCTCCGCGTGCTTGGCCTTGTCCGGGCCCTGAGGTGAGGTGGCCGTGCCCGCCCAGCCGGCCAGGAAGCCGAGGGGGATGGAGATCAGGCCGGGGTTCTCCAGCGGGAAGAGGTGGAAGTCCACGCCGGGGAACATCGCCGTCGGGGAGCCGGAGACCACCGGCGAGAAGATCACCAGGATGAGGGCGGGGATCAGTCCGCCGTAGACGGACCAGACCGCGCCCCGCGTGGTGAAGCGGCGCCAGAAGAGCGAGTACAGGAGCACCGGCAGATTCGCCGACGCGGCCACCGCGAAGGCGAGTCCGACGAGGAACGCCACGTTC
Organism: Streptomyces mesophilus; assembly: GCF_011044995.1. GTDB lineage: Bacteria > Actinomycetota > Actinomycetes > Streptomycetales > Streptomycetaceae > Streptomyces > Streptomyces mesophilus. The sequence goes on from NZ_JAAKZW010000041.1 coordinate 28,610, forward strand.
AAGTCCTTTGCGAGCAGCCCGAGTCCGATCGCGGTGAGGCCGATGCCGACCGCCGCGACCCGCGCGACCGCGACCTCGCTGCGCGGCTTGGCGTGCTTGCGCCGCAGCGAGGCGTAGAGATCGTGGGCCACCGAGGCCGATGAGGCGAGCGTGATGCCGGCGACGACCGCGAGGATCGTGGCGAAGGCGATCGCGGCGACCACCGCGAAGAGAACCGTTCCGCCCGTGGAACCGGCGCCTCCGCCCAGGTCCAGGGAGAGCAGCGGAATGGCCGTGTTGCCCGAGGCGTTGGACGCCTTCACCTCGCTGGTGCCGACGATCGCCGCCGCGCCGAAGCCGAGCACGATCGTCATCAGGTAGAAGCTGCCGATCAGACCGATCGACCACACGACGGAGCGGCGTGCGGCCCGCGCGGTGGGCACGGTGTAGAAGCGCGACAGGATGTGCGGCAGCCCGGCCGTGCCGAGCACGAGCGCCAGACCGAGGCTGATGAAGTCGAGGCGCGCGGTCCAGTCCCCGCCGTAGCGCAGGCCCGGCGCGAGGAAGTCCTTGCCGTGGCCGCTCTTCTCGGCGGCGGTGTTGAGCAGGCTGTTGAAGTCGCCGTGGAAGCGCACCAGGACGAGCACGGTGAGGGCGATCGCGCCGCCCATCAGGAGCACGGCCTTGACGATCTGGATCCAGGTGGTGGCCCGCATCCCGCCGAGCGACACGTACACGACCATGAGCGCGCCGACGCCGATCACCGTCCAGGCCTGCGCGGCCTCGCTCGTACCGCCGAGCAGCAGCGCGACGAGACTGCCCGCGCCGACCATCTGCGCCACCAGGTAGAGCACGGAGACGGTCACGGACGAGGTGCCGGCCGCGATCCGTACCGGACGCTCGCTCATGCGGGCGGCGACCACGTCGGCGAGCGTGAACCGGCCGCAGTTGCGCACGAGTTCGGCCACGAGAAGGAGCACGACCAGCCAGGCGACGAGGAAACCCACCGAGTAGAGCAGCCCGTCGTAGCCGTACAGGGCGATGAGTCCGGAGATGCCGAGGAAGGAGGCGGCGGACATGTAGTCGCCCGCGATGGCGAAACCGTTCTCCATGGGCGAGAACAGCCGTCCGCCCGCGTAGAACTCCTCCGCGCTGCCGTGCCGGTTGCGGCTCACCCATGTGGTGATGCCGAGCGTGACCGCGATGAACGCGCAGAAGAGGAGCAGCGCCAGTGTCTGATGGTCGCCCGTCAACGCCCGACCCCCCGCGTCAGCTCCTGGGTGTCCCAGCGCAGATCGAGCGCGGCCCGGTCCCTGCGCAGCCGCGCATGGCGGGCGTACGCGAAGGTCAGCAGGAAGGTCGTGAGGAACTGTCCGAGGCCCGCGATCATCGCCACGTTCACGGCGCCCGCGACGGGCTGCGCCATCAGGCCGGGCGCCATGGTGGCGGCCAGGATGTACGCGACGTACCAGGTGAAGAAGGCGATCACCGCGGGGATCACGAAGCGGCGGTACCGGCTGCGCACCTCCTGGAAGGCGGCGCTGGCCTGCACTTCCAGATAGATACTGGCCGCGTCGGGGCGCTGCTCCGCCGCCCTGGGGGCGGGCGGTGCGGGCGCGGAGGCGGGGGCGCCGGTGCTGTCCAGCTCTCCCCAGCCCGAGGCCAGTGCGTCGTACCAGGGGTCGTCGAACCGGATCTGTCCGGTCCGCCGCCCGTCGTGCTTCTCCACCGAACTCTCCTTGTCCGCGACCCGTTTGGTCGCGTGCCCAAGGATGGGCGGACCAGGAAGATCCCGGACACTTCACGCCGATCTGTTCACTCCATCAGGTGAAGCACGGCCGAAGTGACCTCAGCGGCGGGGCGGTTCGGCGAGCCCGTGCCGGTAGGCGTAACGCACCGCCTGGGTGCGGTCCTTGAGGCCGGCCTTGGCGAAGAGGTTATTGATGTGCGTCTTCACGGTGGCGGTCGAGACCTGCAACGCCCTCGCGATCTCGGTGTTCGTCAGCCCGTCGGCGATCTGCGCGAGCACTTCGGCCTCGCGGGCGGTGAGACCGTCGGGCAGTTCTGCCGGGGCCTGTGCGGGAGCGACCGGTTCCGACAGGCGCTCCAGGAGCCTGAGTTGCACCTGCGGAGCGAGCCCGGCGTCACCGGAGAGCACGGCTTCGATCGCCCGGACGATCTCGTCGCCGCCCGCGTCCTTGGTGAGGTAGCCACGCGCTCCGGCCTTCAGGGCGGGGAAGAGCGAGGCGTCGTCGGCGTAGGTCGTGAGCACCACGACCTGGGTGCCGGGGTGTTCGGCGCGGATACGACGGGTCGCCTCCACGCCGTCGACGCGCGGCATCCGCAGGTCCATGAGGACGACGTCCGGGGCGAGTTCGGCCACCAGGCGTACGGCTTCCTCACCGTCGCCCGCCGAGCCGACCACCTCCATGCCGGGGAGCAGCCCGAGCAGCATCACGATGCCCTCGCGCACCACGGTCTGATCGTCGGCGACGACCACACGCACGCTCATACCGGGTCCTCCACGCACCCGCTCATTCCGGCACCCGCAACCGCACCACGAATCCTCCGTCTGCGTCCTCGGCGGGACCCGCGTCGAGCGAGCCGCCGAGCAGTTCGGCCCGCTCGCGCATCCCGAGCAGACCGTACCCGCTGCCGCTCGCGGCGAGCTCGCCCTCGCGGCGCACGCCGCCGGAGTCCCGTACTTCCAGGGCCACTTCGCCCTCCCCGTACGAGAAACGCAGTCGCACCGAAGCGCCGGGCGCGTGCTTGCGTACGTTCGTCAGGGCCTCCTGGGCGACCCGTCGTACGGTCCCCGAGGTCTCGGCGCTCAGCAGGCGCGGGCTGCCGGTCACCTCGACGTCGACGTCGACGAGCGCCCGCAGGAAGTCCTCCACGGGCACCATGTCGCCGCGCAGCGCGGACAGTGCCTGGCGGGTCTCGGCGAGCCCTTCGCGGGCCATCCCCCGTGCGGCGACGACGCGTTCGAGCACCTGCTCCTTGGGCGCGTCGCGCTCGACGAGCAGCCGGGCGGCCTCCAGGTGCACGAGCTGCGCGGAGAGGCTGTGGGCGAGGACGTCGTGGATCTCGCGGGCGATCCGGGCCCGTTCGGTGAGCGCGGCGGACTCCGCCTCGGCGGCGAGCGCGGCGCGTTCCTGGTCGAGCAGCCGGCGCTCCCTGCCGCGGCCCTCGGCGTCGAGCCGCAGCACGTACCCCACGAGGCAGAACGTGGCGGCGGTCAGGACAGTGCTCGTCCAGGGCTTGTCGGCGACCGGTACGAATCCGGCGAAGGCGGCCAGGGCGGCCGCGAGTCCCACGGCCGGCGGCAGCCGCTTGAGCGCGAGCACGATCCCGGAGCACCACACCACCATGCCGACCGTGGTGAACCCGGCCGCCTGCGCCCCGATCGCACCGCCGAACACCGCGGCGAGCACGGCGAGGGACGGTACGAGGCGGTGGGCGAGCGTGGTCCGCAGAAAGAGCTGCCAGCCCAGTGCGCAGACCAGCAGGACGGCCACGTCGACCGAGCTCTCCCAGGTCGGCGCGGCCGGCTCGGTGATCACGTTCCACAGCACGAACCCCGCGATCGCCGCCCTGCCGATCCAGGCGAGCGCGGAGCGCTGACCTCCGAGCCGCTCGCGGGAGAGTGCCTCCCGCGAGGGCCAGCGCAGCCAACTGTTCCGGGTCACATGTGGTCCTTCCACGCGGGCCGCGGGTAACCGGCCACCTCACGGTACGTGCGGGTGCGCCACTGCAGGACGCCCGCCCGCGCGAGCAGCATCGCGGACAGACCCACCATCAGGGCCGCACTGCTCTGGTGTACGCCGAAGGCGGCACCGATCCCGTAGAGGCCGGCGCGGACGGCGATCCCGCCCACCCACACGGCGAGCGTCAGCCTGCTGCCCTTGGACCACACGGCGCCGTCGTCCGCCCGCCACACCTGGGTCGTACGGGCGAACAGCGCGCCCATCGCCAGCGAGAGCACCAGTTCCACGGCGAGCAGCGTCGCGGCCTGGGCGGTCCGTCCTTCGCCGAGCAGATCGGGCTTGCTCAGCGCGACGAACCCGAGCACGACCGGCAGCACCCACCAGCGCCGCTCGTCACCGAGCCGCCGCGCCTTGAACTGACTCAGCACGATGAGCGCGACGACGCCGATGATCAGCAGTCCGTTGACGATCTCGGACATGGTGTCCTCCCTGTCCTCTCCCGGTTTCCCTATGTCTTCGAAGGTAGGGAAAAGCACAGGTCACAGGATCGGACCGAGGGTGGAAACGGGGTGGAAAAGCGGTCTCCACCCCGGGGTGGAGACGGCTTCGGCCGAGGCGCCAGCCCTCAGACCGCCACCCTCCGGTGGATCAGCTCGCGGTGCACGGGCATCAGGGAGTCGGGAAGCGCATCGGGTTCGAACCACCCTGCTTCGAGGATCTCGAACGAGTCGATCTTCAGCGTGCCCCCGGCGAGGACCGCCTCGTACGCGACCTCGACCCGCAGCCGGAACCCGCTGTTGAGCATGACGAGCCGGCCGGGCACCACATCGAGACCGGTCTCCTCCTTGCCCTCCCGCACGACGGTCCCCGGGAAGTCCTCTCCCCGCGCCGCGTGCCCGGTGGGCAGCCCCCAGCACCGGTCACGGGGCCACATCCGGTGGCGCAGCAGGAGCACCCGTCCCCGCTCGTCCCGCACCACCCCGGTCACCCCGACGGTGAACTTCGCGTGCGCGAGCCACATGAGCCGCCACTGCCACGACCCTCGCATCATCCGCCACAACCGCGCGGCGATCCCGTACACCTTGTTCCTCCGACCCACGCACGACGCCGAACTGGCGACGCTACCGCAGGCCGCCGAGGTCTCCCGCGCCCTCCCTGTCCGCCCTCTGCCGCACGCGGAAGCGGGCCCCACCCATGGGGTGGAGCCCGCTGGTGCCGACGGGCGTCAGGCGTCGATGCGCGAGCGGTCCAGGGTCGCCGCCGAGCTGGTGATGAACTCCTTGCGCGGCGCCACGTCATTGCCCATCAGGAGATCGAAGACCTGCTCCGCGGCCTCCAGCTCCCCGATGTTGATCCGTCGCAGCGTGCGGAAGCGCGGGTCCATCGTGGTCTCCGCCAGCTGGTCCGCGTCCATCTCGCCGAGGCCCTTGTAGCGCTGGATCGAGTCCTTGTAGCGGACGCCCTTGCGCTGGAACTCCAGGATCGTCTGCCGCAGCTCGTTGTCCGAGTACGTGTAGACGTACTTGTCCTGGCCCTTCTTGGGCTGGACCAGCTCGATCCGGTGCAGCGGCGGCACCGCGGCGAAGATCCGTCCTGCCTCGACCATCGGCCGCATGTACCGCTGGAACAGGGTCAGGAGCAGCGTGCGGATGTGCGCACCGTCCACATCGGCGTCGACAAGCAGGATGATCTTGCCGTAGCGCGCGGCGTCCACGTCGAAGGTCCGGCCGGACCCTGCTCCTATGACCTGGATGATCGCGCCGCACTCGGCGTTCTTCAGCATGTCCGAGACGGACGCCTTCTGAACGTTGAGGATCTTGCCGCGGATCGGAAGCAGCGCCTGGAACTCGGAGTTCCGCGCGAGCTTCGCGGTACCGAGCGCCGAGTCGCCCTCGACGATGAACAGCTCGCTGCGCTCCACGTCGTCGCTGCGGCAGTCCGCGAGCTTGGCCGGCAGCGAGGAGGACTCGAGCGCGGTCTTACGGCGCTGCGCCTCCTTGTGCTGGCGGGCCGCGATGCGCGTACGGGCGGCGGCGACGGCCTTGTCCATGACGGAACGGGCCTGCGCCTTGGCGTCCCGCTTGGTCGAGGTCAGGAACGCCTTGAGCTCCTTGGCCACCACATTGGCCACGATGCGGTTGGCCGCCGAGGTGCCGAGCACCTCCTTGGTCTGGCCCTCGAACTGGGGCTCCGCGAGGCGCACCGTGACGACCGCGGTCAGGCCCTCGAGCGCGTCGTCCTTGACGATGTCGTCCTCGGCGACGCGAAGGAGCTTGGCCGAGCGAAGCACCTCGTTGACCGTCTTGGTCAGCGAGCGCTCGAAGCCGGTGATGTGGGTGCCGCCCTTGGGCGTGGCGATGATGTTGACGAAGGACTTGACCGTCGTGTCGTAGCCCGTGCCCCAGCGCAGCGCGATGTCCACGCCCAGCTCACGGGTGACCTCGGTCGGCGTCATGTGGCCGACCTCGTCGAGGACCGGGACGGTCTCCTTGAAGATGCCCGTGCCGGTCAGCCGCTGCACGTCGCAGATCGGCTTGTCCGGCGCGAGGAACTCGCAGAACTCGCTGATGCCGCCGTCGAAGCGGAAGGTCTCCTCGCTCTTGCCCACACCGTCGAGGTCGCGCTCGTCGCGTACGACGATGGTGAGGCCGGGCACCAGGAAGGCGGTCTGCCGGGCGCGCTGGTGCAGGTTCTCCAGGGAGAGCTTGGCGTCCTTGAGGAAGATCTGCGTGTCCGACCAGTAGCGGATACGCGTACCGGTGCGGCCCTTGGGTACTCGCTTGCCCTTGGTCAGACCGCTGCCGGCGGTGAACTCGGCGTCGGGCCCCTCGCCCGCGAAGGCACCGGGGACACCTCGCCGGAAGCTGATCGAGTGCACGGTGCTGCGGTCGACCTCGACGTCGAGTCGCGCCGACAGCGCGTTGACCACGGAGGCGCCCACACCATGCAGACCGCCGGAGGCCGCGTACGAGCCGCCGCCGAACTTTCCGCCGGCGTGCAGCTTCGTCATGACGACCTCGACGCCGGAGAGCCCGGTCTTGGGCTCGACGTCGACCGGGATCCCGCGCCCGTTGTCACGGACCTCCACGGACCCGTCCTCGTGCAGGATCACCTCGATGCGGTCGCAGTGGCCGCCGAGGGCCTCGTCGACCGCGTTGTCGATGATCTCCCACAGGCAGTGCATCAGGCCGCGGCTGTCGGTCGAGCCGATGTACATGCCGGGGCGCTTGCGGACGGCTTCGAGTCCCTCGAGGACGAGGAGGTGCCGCGCGGTGTAGTTGGAACCGTCCCGGTCTGCTCCGCTCAGCAGCGCTGTGGACGTCACGGACGTTTCGGCGGTCACGCGTTTCGCTCCTCGCTGAATTTCAATTGGGGCCCCGATGCCGGGGTCCGGTACCGAGTACCGCGTCAGAGGGTACCGAGGCCTGGTAGAGCCGATGTAACGCCACCCTCGGCTGACGACAGACTAGTGCAGAGTCGCATACCTGTTCGATCCCTCGAAGGGGTGATGCGGATATCACGTTCCCAACCAGGCATGAACCATTTAGGCTCCGGGCACGTCCTCATGAACAACCCGACCAGCCAGGTCGGGAAGGACCAGGCAGGCCCGCCGAACAACCGACTACAGGACACGACAAGCAACTCGGCAGACAAGCGAACCCGTAAGCCGCAAGCCAGCACTACGGCACCTTCGCCGCCACCCGGTTGCAGCCGACCGACTCGAGAAGAAATTTTCGAGTCAAAGCCCCGAGCGGGAACGTTTTCGGGCTGGTTGGATGTTGACCCTGGTACGACAGCTCGTCGAGCTAGAGAAGAGGCGACGTGACTACTGTTCTGACCCCAGCGAACCCGCTGACGGCCGCTGACCGATGCGACCGCTGCGGCGCCCAGGCGTATCTGCGCGTCGTACTCCTGAGCGGCGGAGAGCTGCTCTTCTGCGCCCACCACGGTCGCAAGTTCGAGCCGGAACTCAAGAAGATCTCCGCTGAGATACAGGATGAGACGGAGCGGCTCACTGCCGTCCCGGCAGTCGCCGACACCGAAGAACGCTGACACTTCGCATCAACGACGAGCGAGCCAGCGCCGGCCAGGCCGGTCATGACGACGGGCGGGCAGTCCCCACAGGGATTGCCCGCCCGTCGCTTTTCCCGTTTCCGTACGGTTCTGTGGCCGCCTACGACCCCTTCGCGGCCGTCGGCGCCATCCGCGCGAGCAGCTCGCTGATCCGCGTATAGACACCGGGGCTCCCTGCCTGCCCGCAGCCGCTCCCCCAGGACACCAGACCGATCAGGCGGCCCCGGGCCACCAGCGGGCCCCCGCTGTCGCCCTGGCAGGCGTCCCTGCCGCCCTCCACCTCGCCCGCGCAGAGCATCACGCTGCGCAGATACGTGCCGTCGGCGTTCCCCGGATACGCGGCCTCACAGGCCGTGTCCGCGAGGACCTGCACCTTGGCGGCCCGCAGGGAGCGCGCATAGTCGCCCTGGCCTGTGGTGTCGCCCCAGCCGTAGACCTGGGCGCGTGTGCCCGCCTCGTAGGCGCGGTCGCCGACGGGCGCCATGGGGATGACGTGGTCCTTGGGCAGCGGCTTGTCGAGGGTGAGGATGGCGAGGTCGCCGGCGTTGGTGAAGGAGTCGTACTCCTCGTTGACCCAGACGCTGCGCACCGCCACCTCACGGCCGCCCGCCGCCCGCAGATCATTGCGCCCGGCGATGATGTGCAGATCCTCCACGGTCTCCAGCGGGGCGCCGAGCACTTCGAGGCTGAGGCAGTGCGCGGCGGTGAGCACGGTGGTCGGCGAGACCACGGCGCCGCCGCAGAACTGCCCGGCGCGCGTACCTCCGAACCGGTCACGGCTCGCGAGCGCCACGGCCCAGGGACTGTCGGACACCTGCACGGGACTGCCGCCGATCACGACGCCGTCGGCCGCCGCCGGCACCGGGGCGGCCAGCGGCGTGACGACGGCCGCGGCCACCAGGGCGGCAGCGGTCGAAAGCCGCCTGCTCAGAGGTCGACGCATGCGCACTCCTGACTCTGCGTGGTCATGATTACGCTCAGCGTCAGCCAGTACGACAAGGGGCGCGACCTGGGCCGCAGCCCGGGCCCGGAACAGCAGCGAGCCCGGCCGCCCCCGCTGAGCGGGAGTGCCGGGCTCGTGTGCGTACGGCCTCGGAAGGACTCAGTCGAGGTAGTCGCGCAGGACCTGCGAACGCGACGGGTGGCGCAGCTTCGACATGGTCTTCGACTCGATCTGACGGATGCGCTCACGCGTCACGCCGTAGACCTTGCCGATCTCGTCGAGGGTCTTCGGCTGACCGTCGGTGAGACCGAAGCGCATCGAGACCACGCCCGCCTCACGCTCGGAGAGCGTGTCGAGGACGGAGTGCAGCTGCTCCTGGAGGAGCGTGAAGGAGACCGCGTCGGCCGGAACGACCGCCTCGGAGTCCTCGATCAGGTCGCCGAACTCACTGTCGCCGTCCTCACCCAGGGGGGTGTGGAGGGAGATCGGCTCGCGACCGTACTTCTGGACCTCGATGACCTTCTCGGGGGTCATGTCGAGCTCCTTGGCCAGCTCCTCCGGGGTGGGCTCACGGCCCAGGTCCTGGAGCATCTGGCGCTGGACGCGCGCGAGCTTGTTGATGACCTCGACCATGTGCACCGGGATACGGATGGTGCGGGCCTGGTCGGCCATGGCGCGGGTGATCGCCTGACGGATCCACCAGGTGGCGTACGTGGAGAACTTGTAGCCCTTGGTGTAGTCGAACTTCTCGACCGCGCGGATCAGACCGAGGTTGCCCTCCTGGATCAGGTCCAGGAAGAGCATGCCGCGGCCGGTATAACGCTTGGCCAGGGAGACCACCAGACGGAGGTTGGCCTCCAGGAGGTGGTTCTTGGCGCGGCGGCCGTCCTCGGCGATGATCTCCAGCTCGCGCTTGAGCTTCGGCGCGAGCTTGTCGGCGTTCGCCAGCTTGTCCTCGGCGAACAGGCCGGCCTCGATGCGCTTGGCGAGCTCGACCTCCTGCTCGGCGTTGAGGAGCGGGACCTTGCCGATCTGCTTGAGGTAGTCCTTGACCGGGTCGGCGGTGGCACCGGCGACGACGACCTGCTGGGCAGGGGCGTCTTCCTCGTCGTCGGAGAGGACGAACCCCTTCGACTCGCCGCCCTCTTCCTCCTCGTCGTCGTCCTTGCCCGCGGGGGTCTCCTCGGTCGGCTCATCGCCGTCGAGGTCCTCGTCCTTCTTGGACCCGGCCTTCTTCGCGGTGGTCTTCTTGGCCGCCGTCTTCTTGGCGGCGGTCTTCTTCGCGGCCGTCTTCTTGGCCGCGGCCTTCTTGGCAGGGGCCGAGGACTCGTCCTCGACCGAGGCCTCGACCTCGGCGGCCGGGGCGGCGGCCGCGGCGGAGGTCGCCGAGGCGACCTTCTTGGCCGGGGCCTTGGCGGCGACGGTCTTGGTAGCGGTGCGCTTGGCCGGACTCTTCGCTGCGACGCTCTTGCGGGTGCGCTTCGGCGACTCCGCGGCACTGACCATCAGCGTCACACCCTCTTCCTCGAGGATCTGGTTGAGGCTGCGCAGAACGTTCTTCCACTGAGTGGCCGGAATCTGGTCAGCTTCGAAGGCACGACGCACGTCATCGCCGGCGATCTGCCCCTCAGCCTTTCCCCGCTCGATGAGCGCCATCACAGATGCGGACTCGGCGATCTCGGGCGGGAGCGTACGGGATGTGCTGGCCGACACGAACAACCTCTCGGAACGATGGAAACGGCTTCCGACTCCGTCCATGGTGGAACCGGAGCCGACGTCCGCCGACTGGGGATGGGTCGGCGGCGAGGCGGGCGATCCGCGGAGCTCACACAGCGCCAGAACCGGCTGCTGTATTCCTTCCTCGGCAGTCACCTCTTAGGTCATCGCGCTGCCGCGAAGAGCGTTACGCCCAATGTTCGTGGCCCGAGTCACACCGCGTAACCGGTGATAGCGCTCAGAAGCAGACATACGCCCACGCAAACAGCCGCCGAACCCGGTACGAACCGGCCCGGGTCCGGCGACTGCGCAGCGAAAAGGTACGGAGAAACGAGATCAAAGATCAGACATCAAAGATGAGAGATCGGCGATCCGCGGTCAGTGCTCGCGCGGCGCGGGCACCACGCGCTCCACGTCCGGGTGCACCGTGAGAAGTTGACGCATCGCGTTCTCGGCGGCGGCACCGTCGGCGGCCGCGATGGCGTCGGCGATGCGGCCGTGGTGTCCGAGCGAGGCCTCGCCGGGGCGGTCGCAGCCGGTGACCGGACCGCCGGAGACCTGGAGCGCGGCCGAGACGATGCCGGACAGGTGCTCCAGCATGCGGTTGCTCGCGAGCTGGATCAGGAGCGAGTGGAACTCGGCGTCGGCACGCGAGAAGGTCAGCGCATCGCCCTGCCCGAGCGCGTGGCCCATGATCTCCACCATGTCCGCGAGGCGCTGCTGCAGCTCGTCACGGTTGTGGCCGGCGGCGAGCCGGGCGGCGAGCGGTTCGATCGTCCAGCGCAGCTCGGTCAGCTCACGGCGCTGATCGTCGCGCTGTGGTCCGAAGGCCCGCCACTCGATGATGTCCGGGTCGAGCAGATTCCAGTCGCTGACCGGCCGCACCCGCGTACCGACATTGGGGCGGGCGCTCACGAGGCCCTTGGCCTCGAGGACGCGCAGCGATTCACGGACGACGGTGCGGGACACCTCGAAGCGCTGGCCGATCTCCTCGGGAACCAGCGGGCGGTCCGCGCCGAGGTCGCCGGAGACGATCATCTGGCCGAGCTGCTGGACGAGTTGGCCGTGCAGTCCGCGGCCGCGGCTGCCGGCCGCGCGTCGGCCGACCCGGCCGAGGTCCTGGTCGTGGCCCTCCCAGGCCGGTGCGGGTACGCGGTCGACGCCGGGCGTCTCCGCGTACGGGTAGCGGTCGATTTCGCCCGGTCCTGCGAGGCCGGAATCGGCGGAGCGGGCGGCGGTCATCATGGTGTGCGCAAGGGTACTCACGGATCCTTTGTCGGCGCGGTCCCCAACCCCCTTGAGGTCTTTGGTGAAAAGCACACGAAAGGGTGATCGCTTACCTTGCCGTAATTGACGCCTTATCGTAAAGAAAGCGGCATTACCTGGGTGTTGTAGGTCGATCGGGCTGAACGACCGTTCTGTTCTGCTATTGGAGGCGGAAGTTCGAGCCGGCTCCGCGGTGCGCCGCGGCTAGCGCAGGCGGCTGCGCATCGACGTGAGCAGATAGGCCGCCATCAGCGTCGCGAGGCTCAACGCCAGCGTGAACGCGATGGGTTGGGCCAGCATCCGCACCGCACCGGCGAGATAGCGCTCGCTGCCGATCGGCCACTGGACGAGTGCGAGATCGCGCAGCCGGGCGGGCAGTCCGGCGGCGGTGCGCACCGACGGCCCTGCCAGCGCCTTCTGTACGACGGGGACGAGCACGACCGGGACGGCGAGGAGCGCGGCGAGGCCCGCCGCGGTGGACCGGAAGACGCCTGCCGCGAGCAGGCCCGCCCACGAGCAGCCGGTGACGAGGCAGAGCCAACTCGCCGTGAGCGAAGGCCAGTCGGCGGGGAGCCGCGTCACTTCCTCGCCGTAGACGACATGCAGCAGGGCGGCGTCGGACAGCAGCACGAGGGCCGCGATCAGGAACGCGGTCGCGGCGCAGACGGCGAGCTTCGCCGCGAGCAGCCCGAGGCGGCGCGGGACGGTGCCGCGGTCGGCGGCGAGCGCGGGGTGCTTGAACTCGTCACCGAACGAGAGCGCGCCGAGCAGACCGGCGCCCAGAGCCGCGGGGGGCAGCGGCAGTTCGTACGGCCAGGCGGCGAGGAGCCTGGGCAGCGGGGTGTGGCCGGTGCGTGCCTGGACCACGGAGATCAGTGCGGAGACGGCGAGCACAAGCGCCACGGTCAGGTAGCCGGTGGGGATGCCCGTGGCCCGGCGGAGTTCGTAGCGCAGGGGGCGGAGGGGGGAG
>NZ_JAAKZW010000420.1 GCF_011044995.1 Streptomyces mesophilus
GGGCTGGGCTCGGGGCTCAGAAAGTGAAGTTCTCGGCGTGGATGTGCTGTTCGGGCACTCCGGCCCGGATCAGTGCGGCCGTCGCCGCCTCGGCCATCCTGGGCGGACCGCACAGGTAGACGTCGTGTTCGGCGAGGTCGGGGACAAGGTTGCGCAGGGCCTGGGGGGCGAGCGGGTCGAAGGAGGCGTCGGAGGGGCCGAGGAGGTAATGGAGCGCCGCCTGGCGGTCGGCCGCGATGGCTTCCAGTTCGTCCCGGAGCACCAACTGGGCGGCGTTGTTGGCGCGGTAGAGCAGCGTCAGATCGCCCGGTCCGCCGGGGAGCGTCTCGAAGAGCGCCCGCATCGGCGTGATGCCGACCCCGCCCGCGAGCAGCAGCACCTTGCGACGGGTACGGCGGTGCGCGGTCAGGGCACCGAACGGTCCGGTGGCGAGCACCCTCGTACCGGGACGCAGCCGCCGCATGCGGCGGGTGTGGTTCCCGGCGGCCTTCACCGTGATACGCAGCGTGTCCTCGCGTACGGGCGCGGAGAGCGAGAAGGGCAGCGCGGTGCGCCAGAGCCTGCGCTGCAGGAACCGCCAGCGGAAGAACTGGCCGGGCTCGGCCCGCAGTTCGTCGAGACCCGCGCCCTGAATGAGGACCGAGACGACATCGGGGCCTTCCCGCCGTACCTCCGTGACCCGCAGCGCGTGCCGCAGCGCCTGCCGTACGGGGACGACGAGCCGGTACCAGACGAGCAGGGCCGCGACCGTGGTGTGCAGCAGCGTCCAGGTCCACGCGGCGAACTTGCTGCCCGCGATCTCGGGTCCTGCGAGCTGGTGGGCGAAGGCGAGTGCGGCGGCGAGGTAGGTGAGCAGATGCAGGGCGCGCCAGGTCTCGTGGGTGACGCGGCGGCGTACCGCGCGGGCGGAGGTGACGCCCACGGCGATCAGGAGCCCGGTGCCGAGGGTCGCGGCGGCCAGCGCCGGGTAGCCGAGCAGCTCGGCGCCCGCCGTCAGGAGATCCGTCCCGCGATGAACGGCGTATCCGCACAGCGCGAGCACGGTGTGCCCGACGCACAGGCTGAGCACCCAACGCCCGCCCCACGCATGCCACCTGGCCAGCCGGTCCGCGCCGACGCCGTGCTCGACGGCGGGGACGCGGGCCATCAGGAACAGCATGACGAGCACGCCGTATCCCGCGAGCAGCCCGGTGAGGTGGGCCCCGGTCGCGAACAGCGCGTCGAGCCGCGCGGAGGGATGCACCTGCACGGCCCACAGACCGGTGACGGCCACGGCACCGGCGAGGAGGCCGGCGCGAAGATGGGCCGGGGGGATACGGAGGGGGGAGGCCGGGGTGGCCGGGCTCGGGGTGCGGGGGTGGGGTTGGGGTTGGGGCCGGACCTGGGGTTGGGGCCGGAGCTGGGCCTGGGGCTGAGGTTGGGTCCGGATACGGGGCGCGGGCTCCGACAGCCGGTCGGACCGGGGGTGGGGCTGGGGCTGTGCGGACCGGGTCGGCCGCGCACCCGCGCTCCCCCGCTCGTCCTCCGTGTGCCCGAGCAACACCCGCAGCCCATGCGCGGCCACGGTGCCCATGGCACGCGTACGCGGAACGCGCGGCGGGGACGCAGGACGCGGCGGCACGGCCGGCCCGGCGACCGCGTGCCGCTGTTCCACCGCCTCGGTCTGCTCGAGATACGCGGCGAGCGCGGGGTACTTGGAAAGCCCGGCCGCCGCCGCCACGTCTGCGACCGGCACGTCCCCAACTGCTGCGTCAGTACTCACGGCGCCTGAACATAGGCGTTCCGGGCCCGAAGAAACACCTGGTCAGAGCCTTACCGGTGATCCTTAAGGTTGCTTTGAGGATGGCCTCAAGAACGGTTAAGAACCGGGCGCCTTCCGGCCCTGATCAGAGGCCACATCCATCAACCTGGCGTGCTCGAAGCCAAGCTCCAGGAAGTGCTCCGTGCGCAGCAGGCGAACATCTTCAAGGTGCAGTGGCCCGATCCCGTCAGCGCGAGCACCCTCGCCGAGTTCGACCATCGTCGTGCATCAGCCGGTGCAACGCCGTGGCCGTCAGCCGGTTCAGCGGCAGAGCCCCATGATGATGTCGTCAAAGTCAGGGAATTCCGCTCCGGCTTGCTCGATCACCGATGCTCCCCGCTGACGCCGGCCGGGAGCAAACCGCTCCGCGATGGCCACCAGTTCGCTACCGGGGCACGGAGTCCGATCCGGCTCATAACCGGTGGCCGCCTCCCAGGGGCCGAAGCCGTCGGCAAGGAGCCAGAGGAAGTCGCCCAGATTACGGGCGACCACTCCGGTCTCCCCCTCGGATCCGAGGAAGACGACGGGCTGGTCGGTCAGAGGCACACCTGGTCGGGCCAGCCAGAGGGCCGCGTACCCACCCGAGCCGTCCTGACCGAACACGCGGAAGTCATCTCCGCTCAGTTCACCGTTTCCGGTCCATGCCCGGAACCAGTCAGTGGTCTCCTCGGCGGGCAGGAAGGCCGAGAACGGTTCGAAGTCGACTCCTTCACCACCGGCGTAGTCGAATCGGGCGGCCATCGCGGCCGCAAGCGCGACCGGAAACTGTCGGTCAGTAGTCGGAGCCATCCGGACACGCTAGCGGCGTGGTCGGACACCAAGGTTGCTTGAGAACCCGGTGCCTCGGTACCTGATCACAGTCGCTCCCCTGCTCGGCGCACACAGGCGCCCACCCGCCCCGGCGTGTTCTCAACGTCTTCAGAAGGGCAGCTCGTGAGCATCTGAACGAGCCGTGAGGTCGCGTCACCGCATAGCGGCGCATCGGTCGCCGAAGGTCGCCCGACGAGCATGCAGCACGACGCACCCCCACCCCCACCTCACACC
>NZ_JAAKZW010000421.1 GCF_011044995.1 Streptomyces mesophilus
GACCAGTCCGGGGCGGGTGTGGGGCGTGGCCTGACGGCCGTCGAGTGGGCAGGATGGGCCCATGACCCAGCCGTCGCAGCTCCGTATCGCCGTGGCCGGCGCCTCCGGCCTGATCGGCACGGCCCTGACCCGCTCGCTCGAGGCCGACGGCCATGAGGTGGTACGTCTGGTCCGCAGACCGGCCCGTACCGCGAACGAGGCCGAATGGGACCCCAAGCGCCAGTACGTGCACGCGGCGGGCCTGGCCGGCTGCACCGCCGTGGTCAATCTGGCCGGCGCGGGCGTCGGCGACCGCCGCTGGACCGCCGCGTACAAGAAGGAGCTCCGCGACAGCCGCGTCCTGGGCACCGCCGCCCTCGCGGAGGCGATCGCGGCGCTCGACGAACCGCCGCGGGTCTTCGTGAACGGCAGCGCCATCGGCTATTACGGCGATACGGGCGAGCACGCCGTCGACGAGAACGCGCCCGCGGGCGAGGGTTTCCTGCCGTCCATGTGCGTGGCCTGGGAAGAGGCCGCAGGGGCGGCCGTGGAGGCCGGGATCCGTACGGTCTTCGCGCGCAGCGGCCTGGTCGTGGCGCGCAAGGGCGGGGCGTGGGGCCGGATGTTCCCGCTGTTCAAGGCCGGGCTCGGCGGGCGGCTCGGCGACGGACGCCAGTACTGGAGCTTCATCGCCCTGCACGACGAGGTCGCCGCGCTGCGCCACCTGATCGACACAGAGGAACTGTCGGGCCCGGTGAACCTGACGGCTCCCGAACCGGTCACGAACCGCGAGGTCACCGCGGCGATGGGCCGCGCCCTGCACCGCCCGACCCTGTTCACGGCGCCGGCCCCGGCGTTGCGGATCGTCCTGGGCGAGATGGCCTCCGACGTGCTGTGCAGCCAACGGGTGCTGCCGGCCCGGCTGTTGGACTCGGGTTTCACGTTTGCGTTCCCGACGATCGGTGAGGCTGTGGGGGCGGCGCTGCGATAGCGGGAGGCGCCGCGGGCAGTGGGCGCGGCTCTTCGGCCGAGGAGCGCCGCGCCGGCGGGCGGCGCCACGGTGAGGGGCGCGCCTTGCTGACCGGCGGCGCCACGGCAGAGGCACTCCGTGCCGTCGAGGGCGCACGGCCGCGTGGCCCCATGCGACCACGCTCTGCCCGCGCGCGACTACAACCCGAAGGCGAGCCCGCCTACCCTTCGAGCCGAACTCGGGTATCCCCGCCCCGAGTCGGGGGCATGAAGCCCCCGCGGCCACTCAACTCCGGGAGGCACACGTGCTGGAGCCCACGCACCATGCCGACGTCATCATCGTGGGGGCCGGAGCAGCCGGCCTCTCGGCGGCCTTGCAGCTGACCGGCGCAGGCGTGAGCACCCTCGTGCTCGAAGCGGCCCCGGACGTCGGCGGACGGATGGCGACCGAGCAGGTCGACGGCTTCCGGCTCGACCGGATCGGACAGCTCCTCTCCACCTCGTATCCGGAATTGCGTCGCACGCCGGGCCTCGACGCACTCGAACTGCGCCCCTTCTCTCCGGGCGTACTCGTGTACAACGAGGGCCGTCTGCAACGCAGTTGGGAGCCCAGGACCACACTGCGGACCGGCCCGCCCACCGGCCGGAGCGCGAGGGGCGCATTCACTGCGGCGCGCGCCCTGGCGAGCGCCCCCCGGGTCCGTTCCCGCACGGCGCGGACGCCGCTCGGCGGTCCGCTGGACCAGGCGCGGCTCGGCGCGGCGTTCACCCGTCTCGCGGCCACCCCGGTGGACCGTGTGCTGGCGCGCCCCGAACTCCCGGCGCTCGACGCACTGTTGTCCCGCGGCCTGCCGAACCGCACGGTGGAAACGTTCCTGCGCCCCCTGCTCTCCGCACTTCTCTGCGACCCCGGGCTCACCACGTCGAGCCACTGCGCCGACCTGGCTCTGCGCGGTTACGCGCGCGGGCGCCTCTGCGTTCCCGCGGGTGGCGCCCAGACACTGCCGCGCCTGCTCGCCTCGGCGCTGCCGCCCGGCACGGTCCGTACCGGCGTGAAAGCGGTCGACATATCGACGACCTCGGTCCGCACCGCCGGCCATGGTGAGTTCACCTGCCGCGGCGTCGTCCTGGCCACCGGCGCGCGCCAGGCCGCCGAGCTGCTCCCCGGCCTGCGGATGCCGGACTTCCACCCGGTGACGGTCCTGCACCACACGGCGCCGCACGCCCCCCTCGCGGAGCCGGCCCTGATCCTGGACGCCGACCGCTCCGGCCCGGTCGCGCACACCGCGGTGCTCAGCGAGGTCGACCCCTCGCGCGCCCCTGCGGGCCGGCCGCTGATCACCTCGGTGGTCCTCGGTCCGCCGCCCCCGCAGGCCGAGGTCCGCGCTCATCTCGCCCGGCTCTACGGCACCTCCACCACCGGCTGGGACCTGCTCGCCGTCCACCACGACCCCGAGGCGGTCCCCACCATGCCCGCCCCGCACGACCTGCGCCGCCCCGTGCGCCTCCTGTCCGGCCTGTACGCCTGCGGCGACCACCGCGACACGAGCACGGTCCAGGGCGCCCTCTTCTCGGGCCGCCGGGCGGCGCGGGCGGTGCTGCGGGATTTGGGGGTCCAGGCGGTGGGTGTGGAGGAGGGTGCGTTGGTGGCGGCTTGAGGGGTGCGCTTCGGTTGGGTGCGGTTCGGTTGGCGCCGCGTCGACGGTGCGGTCTCGTTGCCGGGTGCGGGCCGGTTGCGCCTGCGGCGGGCTCCTTTTCCCCTACCCGCCCCTTCCCGAAACTGGGGGCTTCGCCCCCAGACCCCCGGATCCGAACTCCGTTCGGATGTCCTCAAACGCCGGACGGGCTGGAGGTGAACGTTCCGTCCAGGGTGGCCCAGGGGG
>NZ_JAAKZW010000422.1 GCF_011044995.1 Streptomyces mesophilus
GGGCGGGAGTCGGCTGGATGATCTCTTCGTGGGCGAACTCGCCCAGCATCTTGGCCAGGAGGCGGCGGCCGGCCAGGTGCCATGTCGCCCGGTTGAGTTCCGGCGGATCGTAGAGCGTGGGGCGCTCTGCCGAATCGGGGGCGTCGGCGTAATTGTGCACGGGGTCTCCGGAATCAAGCGGGGTGCGGGCCTGGGTGGGGCTTTGTGCGGTGGGGCTTTGTGCCGGTGGGGCTTTGTGCCGGTGGGGCTTTGTGCCGGTGGGGCTTTGTGCCGGTGGGACGGAGCGGTCAAGGTCGGGCGGGTGGCGCGAGGCGGGTCGTCGGCGCCGGAAATTCGTGGGCCGGGATGCGGAACCTGCCCGGCCCGAGCGGTGTATCAGTAGTGAAATCCAACGAAGACCGGTGGGGATCCGGCTGGTTGGGGCGCTATGCCTGGAGCGAGAAGGGTGGTGCTGCAAGTGGTCGGTCGGGAGCGGTTCGGCTCGGGGGTGGTACGTGAGGTGGGTGCGGCGAGGATCAGAGCTGGGCGCGCAGCGCGCGGTCGCGGACCATGAGCGCGGCGCGTTTACCGGGAAGCTCCACCTCGGCACCGAGGCGGAAGCCTGCGCTCAAAAAGGCTGACACAGAAGGGGTGTTGCGCAGGTCGGGTTCCGCCACTACGCGGGTGCACGCGGGCCTTCGGTCGAGTACGAGGTCGGCGACGGCGCGCAGCAGGGACGTGCCCACGCCCCGGCCGCGGTCCGCGACACCTCCGATGAGCAGATGGATTCCGGTGTCGTGTGGGCGCGCCGGATAGTGCCGGGCGAGCGGGTCCAGGTCGGCCCGGTAGATCTCCCAGTAGCTCATCGGTGTGCCGTCGAGCAGCCCGACGCAGGGCACACTGCGGCCGTCACCCTCGAGTTGGGGGCGCAGATGGTCGGCGGTGACGGATGCGTCTCCGCCGAGCTCCCAGAACGCGGCCACGGCAGGGTCGTTCATCCAGCGGCTGATCAGGGTGAGGTCACGCTCGATCCGTACGGGGACCAGCTGGAACACGCCGACGGGCGTGGATGCGGGTCCCCAGCCGGAGACGCCGTCGAGCAGGTCTTCGAGGGGAGGGATGCCGTGCGCGGGGCCGGTGTGCCGGGGGCGCACCGCGGTGTGCTGCTGCCCCGTTGCCCCGGTGTCGGCCGTCCGGTCGTGGACGTCCCTGTCCGCCTTCGCGGGGCTCGGCTGCGGCGCCGTGTCCTCGTCGTCCGCCTCGCCCGCGATCAGGGCGAGGAGCTCGTCGGGCAGGCGGAGGTCGAGGGTGTCCTCGGAGGTGTTCCGGGTGTCGGTACCGGTGGCGGAAGGCTGGGGGTTGGTGCTCGCGTCGGTGGGCGGCACGGCAACGCTCCTCTCACGGGCGGATGGTCATGTACGAGGAATGTGAAGGGGGTTGGGGATGGTGACGTAGACGGACTGGGTGTCGACGGGGCCGACGAGTTCGTCGAGGCCGTGCAGCCGGGTCAGCAGATTGGCCTTGCAGCGCAGCACCGGGGTCTCGAGCAGCTGGGCAGGCAGCGGGCTGCGCAGCTTGCCGGTGCCCGAGGCGCATTCGGCCAGGAAGCGGCGGAAGGCGGCGAGCAGCAACCGTTCGTCGGCGAGACGCTGTGAGCCGAAGGCGCCGATGAGACCCAGGACGTTGTTGATGCCCAGGTAGTAGGCGAAGCGTTCGTCGGTGACCGCGTCGGGGACGAAGGTGTCGCTGCGCACGCCGATGCCGGGGAGACGCTTGTCGAGTTCGGTACGGCGTGACGCGCGGAAGTAGTAGCCCTGGTTGTCGCGGTAGCGGCCGCCGACGGGCCAGCCGTCGGGGTCGAGGACGACGAGGGTGTTCTGCTGGTGGGCTTCGAGCGCGACGCCCGCTTCTCCGTCGAGCCAGAGGACGGGACGTACGACCTGTTCGAGGTAGCGCAGGAACCACTCGGCGGCCACGGCTCCGCGGGGACGTCCGGTGCGTGCGGCGAGTGCTCCGACGAGCTCGGCGAGCCGGGAGCGCATGGGGGCGGCGGTTCGGTCGGTGGCCGTTCGGCGGCCGGCTGTGCCGGCTGCTCGCACCGGGCGCGGGGAGACCAGGCCCGCGATGCAGGTCACGTCGTCGCCGGGGGCGAAGGGGTTGTTACGGATGACGGTGTCCAGGCCGGTGACGGGGGCCCCGTCCGCGTCAAGCACCGCCAGCCAGGCGGGGTCGCGGACGATGTCGAACCCGGGGTGCGCCGACTTCCACTCGGCGGACAGGCCGGAGCGCAGCAGACGGTGGACCTCCACGCCTCGGTGGAGTTCCTTGTGCAGGTTCTCGCGACGGGAGTTGGTGATGCGCAGGCCGAGGGAGAGCTTCAGCATGGCCGCGGCGCCGGGCCGGTAGACCGTGCGGACGGAGGAGGTGGGGTACCAGTCGTCACCGAGCGGGCCGAGGTCCCTGATCAGACCGCGGTCCAAGAGCTCGGCGACCTCGGGCCGGTGGGTCAGGTCGCTCGCCTGCCATGGGTGGAGGGGCAACAGGGCGTAACCGTCGGGCAGTTCGGCGGCGCGCGCGGACAGGGCCTTGTCGGCCGCCGGACCGGCGAGGCGCGAGGTGAGCTGCTGTGCGGTGACGGTGCGGCCTCGCTCGGTCCAGGCCGAGTCGGCGGCGAGCACCGAAGGTGCGACGGCCATCCAATGCAGCGCGAACGCCCCGTACGACTCCGGCGAGTACCGCTCCGCCTCCGCCTCGGACAACCCTTCACGGCTCTTGGGGGTGGGGTGCAGGGGGTGGCCGAGGACGAGTGATTGTTCGGCGGTGAGGAAG
>NZ_JAAKZW010000423.1 GCF_011044995.1 Streptomyces mesophilus
GGCTGCGGCGGGGGGCCCGGGCCTGAGGCAGGGCCGGCTGCTGCCAGGCGCGTGGCCCGCGAGGCGGCGCACTGGCGGGACGTGCCGGTGTGCCGGCTCTCGATGCCGGCCGGCTCCTCCCGGCACCGTTCCTCCCGGCACGGTGCCTACCGGCCGGAGCGCACTCCGACCATCTGCTCCTGTCGCTGGCCGCGCCGCTCGCGCCGCGCCCACGGCTGTGAGGTACCGCCCACATCCACCGGCAACAGGGACCGGACGCACGGCCGGGTTGTATCCTCGTCGGCGAGCACTTGACCTGCACCAACGCAGGCAGGTAGCCGACCTCCAGGAGTAGCTCCATGCTGCGCACCATGTTCAAGTCCAAGATTCATCGCGCCACGGTGACCCAGGCGGACCTGCACTACGTGGGATCCGTGACCGTCGACGCCGAGTTGATGGCGGCGGCCGATCTGCTGCCCGGTGAGCTCGTGCACATCGTCGACATCACCAACGGCGCGCGCCTCGAGACGTATGTGATCGAGGGTGAACCGGGCTCGGGCGTCATCGGCATCAACGGCGCCGCGGCCCATCTCGTCCACCCCGGCGACCTGGTCATCCTGATCAGCTACGCCCAGGTCGACGACGCGGAGGCCCGCACCCTGCGCCCGTCGGTCGTCCACGTGGACGCCGACAACCGCATCGTGGAGCTCGGCGAGGACGCCTCGGCCCCGGTGCCGGGGTCGGACCAGCTGCGCAGCCCGCAGGCGCGGGTGGCGGTGGCGCGGGGCTGAGATGCGTCGACGCGGGGGCGGACGATCGCCGTTCGCCCCCGCGTAGAGCCGAGGCGTCCGACGTAGAGCCGAGGCGTCCGACGTAGAGCCGAGGCGTCCGACGTAGAGCCGAGGCGTCCGACGTAGAGCCGAGGCTCCCCACGTAACGCCGAGGCTCCCACGTAACGCCGGTGCGTCCCGCGGCAAGCCCGCGCGTCCCGACGAAAACCCCGTGCCCCACGCAATGCGGCCGTGCCACGATGGCGCGCATGATCGAGCAGCGAAAGGGCCATGGCGCGTAGCCGGCCACGTGCAGCACCGGCGGCTTCCTCGCACGGAGCCACGCAGCGGGAGATCGACGGCCTGCCCCGACAGGTGATGGCCGAGATCCAGCGGCTGGAGCGCACCCGCAGCTATCTGTTCCCCGGCGCCGTCGTCCGCGCCGTCCTGCGCTGGCAGGAGTACGCCCGCGAGCCTGCCCGCAGACGATGGGCCTACGACAGCGATGCGGACCCTCACGGGGAGTGCTGCGGGGATCCTTTGTACGAACGCGAGCGGCTCGCCGGCGTGGAGCAGGCCCTGAGCCGCCGCGCCGCACGCGCCCTGCGGGCGGTGCTGGCCGAGGCGGATGCGCGCTGGGACCGTTGAGGCGCCCGCCGGGCCCCGGCTGGGGGAGACGGGCCCCGCACTGGGCCGGAGAGGCAGGCACCCGCCCCGCCCTGCCGGATGACACGGTCCGCAGGGCCCGGCCCGGGGGAGACGGCCCGGCCAGCCCGGGGCCGGGAAGACCGCCCGCCCAGCGCGGGGAAGACAGCTCGCGGTCAGGTTGGCAGACTGGGCCGCATGGCAGACACCGTGATCTTCGACGACCGGCCCAAGGGCCGGCTCGAGGCCCGCGCCGAAGGTGAACTCCTCGGCCACATCCAGTACTTCGTGCTCGACGACCCCGCGCCCGCCCTCGTGCCGGTGCACACCGTCGTGGAGCCCGCCCACGAGGGCAAGGGCGTCGCGGGCTCGCTGACCCGCGAGCTGTACGCGATCGCCGCGCGCGAAGGCTTCGCCGTGGCGCCGCTGTGCCCGTACGTGGTGCGCTGGGCGGCCAAGCACCCCGACGAGGCGCCCGTCGCGCCGCAGGAACTCCTGGACGCGGCGAAGGCGGCGGTCGAGGCCGACCCCGAGAAGTGGTGACGGGGAACATCCTTGCCCGTACGGCCCGTTGACCCCGGAGACGACCGACGACGAGGAGCAGGACATGGCGGACCGTGACGACGACGTGGTGATCAGCCCGACGGGCTGGGTGGCCAAGCAGGCCCGGACCTACGAGGAGTCGGGCGGCACCAAGGGCACGACGGTGATGGGTGTGCCCTGTCTGCTCCTCGACTACCAGGGGCGCAAGAGCGGGCTGTGGCGCCGGACTGTCCTGATCTACGGACGCGACGGGGACGGCTACCTGCTCGTGGCGTCCGACGGCGGCGCCGACCGGCACCCCGCGTGGTACCTGAACCTGCAGGCCAACCCCGATGTGCGGTTGCGCGTGGAGACCGAGCGCTTCGACGCGACGGCCGTGACGCTCGACGCGGACGAGAAGGAGCGGGTCTGGCCCGGCCTGGTGGAGCTGTTTCCGCAGTACGCCGGCTACCGGAAGAAGACGGAGCGTGACATTCCCGTCGTACGGCTGACACGCAAGACGGACTGAGGGGCAGGGCGGGCCGAGCGGGCAAGGCGGGCCGAGCGGGCAGGGCGGAGTGAGCGCGCACATCAGACCTGAGCCGGGCTGGAGCCAAGCGGGCGGCCGCACTCGGCCCGCCCCGGCATGAGTAGCTTCGTCAGGCGCGGGCACGCGCCCCGGGAGACAGTGGACAGGAAAGGCCCTCCGTTCCCCTAGGAGGTTCACCATGACCCAGCCGTACCCCGACCCCGTCGGGCCGGGGCCCACCCCCGGCCCGTACCCGCCGGATCCCGGCCATCCCGGAC
>NZ_JAAKZW010000424.1 GCF_011044995.1 Streptomyces mesophilus
CACCCACACCCACACCCACACCCACGAACTCCCAGGCACCGGCCCCGACACCCACCATTCCCCGCGCGTACGCAGGCGTGCCGACGAAGGAGAAGCCGCAAGGCGCCCCGCTCACCACGACCGCCCTGCTGCTCGTGGCACCGGCGGTACTCGCCGCCGCGGCCCTCGCTCGCGGCGGGGGCGGGGGCGGGGGCGGCGGCGGACGCGGCTGACGCGTGCGCCGAGCCGTCCCGAAGTCCCGGAGCCGTCCCGAAGTCCCGGAGCCGTCCCCACTGTCCCGCCCTGGGAGGAACTCATGCCGCACTGGCTTCTGTTGGCGCTCGCAATGATCGTCTGCTGCGCCGCCACCTTCGTGATCATCCTCGTCGTACAACGGCGCATCGGTCCCGACGACGATCCGTCCGGGACCCCGGATGTCATCGAGTACATGACGATGATGATCGGGGTCGTGTACGCCATCGTGCTCGGCCTCGCCATCGCGGGAGCCTGGGAGGCGCGTGGCGCCGCCGAGGCCACGGTGCGGACCGAGGCGCAGGCCCTGCACGAGATCTCCGAACGGTCCGCGGTGTTCCCGGCAGCGGATCGGCAGCGGATCGGCGAGAGCATCGACGCCTACGTAGCCCATGTGGTGCGCACCGAGTGGTCGACGATGGCCGACCACGGCCGCCTCGACGACCGGACCGGGCAGCTGTTCGGAGCCGTACGCACCGCGGTGCTCGCCGGCGAGCCGCGCAACGAGCTCCAGGGACAGGCCTACGCCCCCATGGCCGACCGGATCGCCATCGCCGACGAGGCACGGACGGACCGCGGCGCGGCGGCCCAGCCCACGATGCCGGCGGTGGTCTGGTTCGGCCTGATCGGCGGTGCGGTGGTATCGATCGGCATGGTCTTCGCGCTGCAGATCAGGCGCACGGCACGGGAGTTGACGGTGGCGGGCCTGTACTGCGCGCTGTTCACCTTCCTCCTCTTCCTGATCTGGGACATGGACGCGCCGTTCAGCCGTGGCATGGCCATCGGCGCGGACGCCTTCCTCGCGCACTTCCCGCAGGCGGGTTGATCGCCCCGCGGGCCGTGCGCTGCCCGGAGATCAGCCCAGCACCCGTACGAACCCACCCCGTGCCGTGCCCGAGGACAGCAAGGTGGGCCAGTTGAGCCGGTCGGGGAGCTGAGATACCGACAGGACGACCGCTCCGCCCGCGTGTTCGGCGTCCGCGCACCAGTCGCCCATGCTGTTCGTGCCGCCGGCGTCGCTCGATGACGTATCGCCGTCGGCCTCGCCGATCACCGGGGCGGCCAGCGCGGGGACGACGAGGCCGTGGTCGCCGGGACCGTCCACGACGCACAGGGTGAGGCGCGGGGCGATGCTCCAGCCCTCGCACAGAGGCACCGCGTCGGCCGAGGTGAGCAGGGGCAGGGCATCGTGAACGGGGGCGTCGGCCAGTAGCAGCACCGGCATCGCACCTCGGACGAACAGCGTGTTCTCAGGATCCAGCAGCACGGGAACACTCTCGCAGGCCGGGGCGGTCGCGTGGGAACGGGGTCCGGAAGGGCTAGCCGGTCGATGCGGCGTCGGCGGGGAGACAAACCTCCAGGACCACTGCCGTGCCCGCCACGGTGCGGCCCTCGTGCATGGTGATGTGTCGGCCGGTCTCCACGTGCTGCCAATGCGACGGTGTGAGCGGTACGAGGCGTACCAAGGCGCGTCCTCCCGGCGGCAGTTGGGGCGTGTTCTCGACCCAGAGGGCGGCCACGCTGACAGCGGTTCCGCCCGTCGGCGAGCGGTGCCCGATGTCCCACATGGGCCGCAGGATCCCGCGGCCGGGAATGGGCGTCCTGCGACGGGCCTCGGCGGCCGGGCTCAGCGTCAAGTCCGCCCCGCCCCGCGCCCTCGCTGAAGGCCACCAAGAAATATCCGCGAACCCGGAATCAACCCCAGTTTCTAACGGTTGAGGAGGAGCACAAACGCTAGAACGGACGTCAGTCCCCGACTCAGTCCCGACGAGAGGGCACCCATGAGCAACCGTTTCGCTCAGCTGGCCTTCACCCCGGCCGTACAGGAGCACCAGCGACTGCACGGGAGCGACCGCGCCTACCGGCGTATGGCCGACGGCTCCGAAGCCGCCGACCCGATCGGCCGCGACGAAGCGGCCTTCATCGCGCAGCGCGACAGTTTCTACCTCGCCACCGTCAGCGAAACCGGCTGGCCCTACATCCAGCACCGCGGCGGTCCGCGCGGGTTCCTCAAGGTGCTGGGCGAACACACCCTCGGTTTCGCGGACTTGAGGGGGAACCGTCAGTACATCACCCGCGGCAACCTCGACCATGACGGCCGCGTGGCCCTGTTCCTCATGGACTACACCCACCAGGCCCGGCTCAAGATCCTCGGCCGCGCCCGCGTCGTCGAGGCGGCGGACGACCCCGCGACGCTCGCCGCGCTGACCGTCGACGGCTACCCGGGCCGGCCGGAACGAGCGCTGCTGATCGACGTCGAGGGCCACAACTGGAACTGCTCCCAGCACATCCCCCAGCTCCTCCCCCGCGACGGTGTCGAAGAGGCGCTCGTCTCGCTCCACGACCGCATCGCCGACCTCGAACGCGAGAACGCCGAGCTGCGACAGCGGCTGCCCCAGCCCCAGTGATCTCCGCCGCAGACCCTCGATCCGTAAAGGAATGGATCTCCAGATGAGCACCAGAGCCACAGCCACCTC
>NZ_JAAKZW010000425.1 GCF_011044995.1 Streptomyces mesophilus
CCCCACCCCCGCCAACCGCTGGCTCCCGGACGCGGAAGAACTGATCAGCGCCCTGGCGTACGCATGCGGCCGCGAGGCGCGCAGGTAGCGGGTGACAGGTGGATAGGGGGACCAACTGTCCTGCGAGAAAGCCGCATATCGGGCATCCCGCAGGACAATTGGTCCCCTTATCCGGTGTCCTTCATCCGGTGAGGACTCCGTCCAGGAACGGTTCCACCACTGCTCGCCAGCCCTCCGGCTGGTCGTAGTGGACCAGGTGGCCGGCGTCGGGGACCTCCGCGTACTCGCCGCGGGGCAGGACGCGGACCATCTCCTGGGCCTCGGCCCGGCCCAGCTCGCCGTCGAGGCCGCGGACCACGAGCGTGGGGCACTGGACCTGGGCGAGCTCCTCCCAGTGGGCGTCGTACACCCACGTCTCACGGGTGTTGAGCATCTGGTCGCGGTCGAAGACCGGTCCCCAGCCGTCCTCGGACTCGGTCATGACCTCGGCGTAGAAACTGCCGCGGGCCGGGTTGGGGCGCTCCACCCAGGGGTCGTCCTCGCCGAACCACTTGCGTACGTCCGCGAGCGTGGCGAAGGGGACGGGCCAGGCCTCGAACCAGTCGGACCATTCGCGCTGCGAGGCGGCGCCGAGCGCCGAGGCGCGCATGTCGCAGATGACGAGTCCGCTGACGAGATCGGGGCGGCGGGCGGCGAGCTGCCACGCGGTGAGGGCGCCCATGGAGTGGCCGATGAGCACGGCGGGCGCGAGATCGAGCTGGACGAGGGCGGCCTCGGCGTCGTCGACATAGGCCTCGCGGGTGAAGGGGCCGCCGGCCGGCTTCTCGCTCTGGCCGTGGCCGCGCTGGTCGAGGGCGACCGCGCGATGCCGCTCGGCGAGCCAGCGCGCCGTACCCGCCCAGTGCGAGGCGCGGCCCATCAGGCCGTGCAATAACAGCACCCCGGGTTCACACCCGAGCTCGGCGCGCTGCTTGTCATCCTTCGGGGGATCGGCGAACTCCCAGGCGGCAAGGCGCACCCCGCCTGCTCCGGTCACATCGATGCGCCGCACCATACGTCCTGGCACCCCCCTCGCTCGGGCCTGTTGCCGTAGTGCTCAGTGCTCCGTGAAGCAATGCTCCGTACGCCTAACGTACGGCCACGTTATCGAACTCCCTTTCGAAAAGCCCTTTTCGCCCGAAAACACCCCTCGTTCGAGTGACCGCGCTCAAGGATTGACCGGCCTGGCCGAGGGGAGATCTTCTGCGGGAGGCGGGCCGCTCGGGGAAACCGGTCCGGCGGGGTGACCTTGAGAGCTCGGGGCTCCAGGTCAGCACAGGGGAGGACAGGCCCCGGCACCGCAAGGTGCCGGGGTCCTCTGCTGTGAAGTGGCGAAGCGACGCGGCTGCTGAAGGGCAGGCGTGCACCGTCTCAGTACGGCGGGTTGTACGGCACATCCTCCCGCCCCTCCCTCGCCGGCGCCCACGCGGTCAAGAGCCCTCAGGTCATATGCCTCACCGACAGCCTCGCACTTAAATCACCCGGGCGGGGCGGTTCCGTCCGTGAATCTTGGAATCACCGGCCCCAACTTCCGTGCCCCGTGGGGCAGTTGAGGCACGACGGGTGCGTGAGCCCACCGCGGCACCGGGTGGCAGCGACCTCAGCGCTTCCGCCCGGGCGACAGCGACCTCAGCGCTTCCGCCCGGGCCGCAGCAACCTCAGCGCTTGGCGACGAACACGTGCGACGCGACCTCGGCGTCCAGTTCCGCGGCCTCGCCGCTGCTGCCCACCAGGACACCGCCGGCGGCCTGGGTCACGCTGACCACCGCACCGGGCTGTACGCCCGCGCGGCGCAGCGTGTACATGAGCTGGGCGTCGGTCTGGATGGGCTCGCCGATCCGGCGCACCACCACGGTCTTGCCCTCGGTGCCCGGCTCCAGGTCGGCGAGGCTGACCATGCCCTCGTCGAGGAACGGGTCGGCCTCGGCCTTCTCGCCCAGCTCTTCGAGACCGGGGATGGGATTGCCGTACGGCGACTCGGTGGGGTGCCGCAGAAGCTCCAGGACGCGGCGCTCCACGGCCTCGCTCATCACGTGCTCCCAGCGGCAGGCCTCCGCGTGCACCTGCTCCCACTCCAGGCCGATCACGTCGACGAGCAGGCACTCCGCGAGGCGGTGCTTGCGCATCACACGGGTGGCGAGCCGGCGGCCCTCGTCGGTCAGCTCCAGATGGCGGTCCGCGGCGACGGAGACCAGTCCGTCGCGCTCCATGCGTGCGACCGTCTGGCTGACCGTCGGGCCGCTCTGGTCGAGCCGCTCGGCGATCCGGGCACGCATGGGGACCACACCTTCCTCCTCGAGCTCGAGGATGGTGCGGAGATACATCTCCGTGGTGTCGATCAGTCCGGACATACGTGCCCCTCGATGCAGTCTCGATACGTCTCGTCGCGTCAGGGCCTGTCTTCGCACTCCCGCCGGCGCCCGGCGCCGGGCGGTCGGGGATGCCAAGAAAGGTCCTGGCCCTGAGTCAATTCTGACGCATCGCACTGACAACCGTGCCGCGCGGGCCGAGGACGGCGAAGAGGAGCCCCCGGAAACCCCGTGACACC
>NZ_JAAKZW010000426.1 GCF_011044995.1 Streptomyces mesophilus
CGGGTGGGCCCGGGTGATCTCGGCGGTGGCCAGGAGCAGGGCGGCGCGCACCATGGCGTCGCCTTCGGCGGCGAATCCGTCGGCCAACGCGGTCCGGATGGTGTGGTCGGGGTCGGCGGCGGTCGCCAGGACGTAGGCGGCGTCGATGCGGATGGCGGGGTCGGAGTCTCCGAGCAGGGGCATGAGCGCGGAGGTGTCGTACGTGATCGCGGCTCGGGCGGCGGCCACCGACCAGCCGGCGGGGTAGCCGGTCACCTCGTAGCCGTAGTCGTCGTGGGTGTCGGGTGCATGGCGCCCAGGATCGTTGCGGTGGAGGAGGAATTCCTCGCGGGAGGCGACGCCGTGGTGCCTGGCACGAGCGGGTCCGGAGAGCACGGCGAGAGCGGCGGCGCGGTGCGGGTGGCGGCCGTCAATGGCAAGGGGGATGAGGAAAGGTACTGCGAGGGCTGCGGCGGCCCGGCTGTCGTCGGCACACAGCCCCGCCAGCACACCCGTCGCGCCCACGCCCGGCTCGCCGCCGGCGCGAACGAGGTGAACGGCTTCCCGTGCTTCGTACCCATGGGGGAAGTTGCCCCACGGGACGGCATCGAGGTCGAAGCGGGGTCGGGGTTCGGACAGGATGCCGGCCACCACCGCCCGCACGTCGAACGGACCGCCCGAGAATGAGGCCAGGTCCGCTCCATCCGCCACGTCCCGGCACATCGCAAACGTCGGATCGCTCCGCCAGTCCTTCACACCTGTCCCTCCATCAAAAGGGCGGCTCTTCGGCACAGCCGTCTGCCCTGTTGTCCGCCCGACACCAGTCGGGGTCGGCCATGCGCGCGATCACTTCGCGGGCTGCAATGTCGTCCGCGTTCTCCAGGTCGCTGGTGTCGTGGCCCCAGGCTGTGAGCGCGTCCAGAGCCTTGTTGCGGTGGTAGCGGTCGGTGCTCGTCGAGAGCAGACGGCGGGCGTAGGGAACCAGTTCATCCCGGTGAGCGATGCCCAGTCGGTGCTCTCCAGGAGGTCCTGAGGGTGCGGTGGCTCGCCGAGGAAATGCGTCTCTGTCCAGTCGATACGGCTGCTCACAGGCCGAGGTTATAGCGCACGCGAGAGCGTCGGGGTGGCCTCGGTCCGTAGAGGCCGGGCCCGCCGCACGCGCAGGCGATCCCTGGGCCACGCGGGCGAGCGGGCGTTTGCGGTGGGGGTGGAGCGCGCATGGCTGAGGGGTTCGCTGAGGCACGACATCCCCTGGAGGACCGCACGTGAACCCCGTCGTCACTCGTATCGCGACCGTCGGCGCAGGCCTGTTCCTGTGCGCCGTACCGGCACTGCCCGCCGCCGCGGGTCCGCTCCACCCCGGCCCGGCGGACGACCGGCAGCTGCCGCAGCTGACGGCCGAGGCGACCGTACGGACCGTCGCCGCCCAGGAGGAGTTCCGGATGCGCGGAACCGTCCCGACCCTGCCGGCAGGCACCGAAGTGACGCTGCAGCAGCGGCAGAAGAAGGGGTGGGTCAGCCTGCCCGCGACGGTGCGCACCAAGAACGACCTCACCTACAGCATGCGGGTCAAGCTCGGTATGAAGGGCCCCAACGAACTGCGCGTCATCGCGTGCACCCGGCCGGAGTCGGACGCCTACACGATGCTCGACACCTCGGTCTGCCACACCTCGGACCCGGTGGCGGTCACGGTGCGCTGACCGGGGACCTGCCGTACGCGGGCGCCGCTACGGCGGCGGCGCCCGCCTCCCCCTGTGCCGTCCGGGTCCGGGCCGCCCTCTGCCGCCTTGTCCTTCAGGGTGGTAGGAACGTCAGCGTCCCCGGACCGCGTACCCGCAGGGAGGCACTCGATGACCTCGATGACGTCGAAGCGCTACGAGCGGCTCGCGCGGATCCGGCGCCTGGACCCCGAGCGCGACGCCACGCAGATCTACCGGCTGATGGTCGCGTACGAGTTCCCGTGGGACGTCACCCGGGCCCTCGAACTCGCCCTGTACCGCACGTACGCCGTGCCGAGCATCGGCCGACTGCTCGCGGAGACGGCCGAGTTGACGGCCCGTTCGCAGAAGCGGTACGACGACACCGCCCTCCTGCTCGACGCCGTGGTGGAGTTCGGCTTCGGGTCCGACGAAGGCCGTACGGCCATCCGCCGGATCAACGGGATGCACCGCAGTTACGCCATCGCCGACGACGACATGCGCTATGTCCTGTCCACGTTCGTGGTGATGCCCAAACGCTGGATCGACACCTACGGCTGGCGCCGGCTCTCACAGCACGAAACGCTGGCCACGGTCGCGCACTACCGCACCCTCGGCCGACACATGGGGATCCCCGACATCCCCGCCACCTACGCGGAGTTCGAGCACTGCCTGGACTCCTACGAAGCCGCCCACTTCGCCTGGGACGCCCGCTCGCGCGAGGTCTCCGACGCGACGCTCGCCCTGATGGCCTCCTGGTACCCGGCCCCGCTCGCACCCCTGTTGCGCACCGGCGTCCTCGCGCTCCTCGACGACCACCTGCTGAGCGCCTTCCGCTACGAGGCCCCGCCCGCCCTCAC
>NZ_JAAKZW010000427.1 GCF_011044995.1 Streptomyces mesophilus
CGTACGAACGCGAGTGGACGGCGGGGCTGGATGGGCCGAGTAGGTCCAGCACGTCCTCCGGGGTGAGGGTCTGCCCCGCCGTCCACTCGCGTTCGTACGTCTCGTCTCCCAGCCGCTTCCGCAGTCTCGCCCGGACCTGGGCGAGCTCCGTTCGTTCCGGCTCCGGGACGGGGAGGTCGCCGCGCCAGTGGGTGCCTGCCGACAGGACGCGGGTGGCGCGGGGGTCGTCGAGGTCGGCCAGGAGGGTGGCCGACGCCTCGGCGAGCAGGGACAGGACCGGCTCCGCGCACTTGTCCCGTACGGCACCGCGCAGGCCCTCGACCACCTTCGGCAGAGCGGCGGCCGGACCCGACTGCAAGGCCGTGATCTTCGCGTCGGCATGCGCGACACCCGCCTCGAACTGCGGCGGGGGCGTGGCCCGCGCGGCCCACTCGATGCTCGACCGCCATTCGGTACGGGCCAGTTCGAGGTCCCCCTCGGCCAGCGCCACGTACGCGGAGAGCAGGCGGACGAACGCGCGGGTGTCCAGGACGCCGTAGCGCTCGCCTTCCTCGTCGGACTCGGCGATGGCCCGCCTGGCGAGGGGCAGATCGCCCGCGCGGTAGGCGATCTCGGCGAGCCGGGCGATCAGGAGCGGCGCCTCGGAGTACACCCCCATCTCGTACGCGAGGAGCAGGCCCTCCTCGTACTCCGCCTGCGCCTCGGCGAACTGGCCACGGGCCATCGCGGCCTCGCCGACCGCCGTGCACACATGGGCCTTGAGCCAGCGGTCGCCGACCTGGCGGGACAGCGTCCTCAGCTCCGCCAGGTCCTTGTCCACGGCGCCGAGGCCGCCGCGGGTGTCGACGGCGACATGGGCGCGGAACAGCAGGGCGACGCACATCTCCCAGGGACCTCCGTACAGGCGGCAGGCCTCGGTGGCCGTCTCCATCGCCTCGCGGCCGCCGCTCGTGCCGTCGAGTACGAACGTGGCGAACGGCCACAGGAGGCCGGGGAACGTGGCGGACTGCGGGATCGGACGGCCGAACACCTCGCGCAGCAGGGCCAGTTCGGACCGGGCCCGCGGCTCGTCCAGGGGCTGGCCGGGCACGGAGTCCGAGAGCAGGAACAGCTGGAGCAGACGCAGCCGCATACGCGGCCAGTAGCGCGGGTCCGCTTCGGCCTCGGGGCCGGTCGGGCGCCCGTCCGGGCCCGTCGGGTCCTCGCCGAGCGCGAGGGCGGCGGCGCTCCAGTCGCTGCCTTCGCGGCGGTAGTTGCGCAGGGACCAGAACCAGCCCATGGCGAGGGCGAGTTCGAGCGCGGCCTGCTCGTCGCCGGTGGTGACGCTGTGCTGAAGAACGGCGCGGAGGTTGTCGAGGTCCCGCTCCACCCGGCCGATCCAGGGCAGCTGTTCGGCGGTGCGCAGCAGCGGGTCGGCCTGTTCCATGAGGGCGAGGAAGTGGTCCGTGTGCCGCTTGCGGGCCGCGGCACGGGTCGCCGGCTCCTCCTCGGCGCGCTCCGTGGCGTACTCGTGGATGGTTTCGAGCATGCGGTAGCGCATGCCCTCGTCCCCGCGGCGGCAAGGAGCCGCGACGATCAGGGACTTGTCGACCAGGGCGCCGAGCAGCAGTGCGGCGTCCCCGCTGCACACCGCCTCGGCCGCGGACAGGTCCCAGCCGCCGGCGAACACGGAGACCTCGCGCAGGAAGGTGCGCTCCCTCGCGTCGAGCAGCTCCCAGGACCAGTCGACGACCGCGCGCAGGGTCTGCTGGCGGGGCAGCACGGTCCGGCTTCCCGAGGTGAGCAGCCGGAAGCGGTCGTCGAGGCGGTCGGCGATCTGGCGCGGGGTGAGCAACCGCAGCCGGGCGGCGGCCAGTTCGATCGCGAGCGGCAGGCCGTCCAGACGGGTGCAGATCTCCGCGACGGCCGCGCGGTCCTGCTCCGGGTCGAAGCCGGGCAGCACGGCGGCGGCCCGTTCGGCGAAGAGGCGGTGGGCGGGCTCTTCGGGGAGCGGGTCGACGGGCCGTACGGACTCGCCGGGCACCCCGAGGGGCTCGCGGCTGGTGGCGAGGATCCGCAGCTTCGGGCAGTGCGTGAGCAGGGCCTCGGCGAGGTGGGCGGCCGCGTCGATGACGTGTTCGCAGTTGTCGAGGATCAGGAGCAGCTCGCGGTCCGCGCAGAACTCGGTGAGCAGGGCGACCGGGTCGTCCTGCGCGACCGAGAGCTCGCTCGTGCGCAGCACCGTGTCCCGCAGGCCCAGGGCGCTGACCACGGCGCCGGGGACCGCGTCGGGCCGTTCGAGCGGGGCGAGTTCGGCGAGCCAGGCCGGGGTGGGGTGCCCGGCGGCCGTCTCCTCCGCGAGGCGGGTCTTGCCGGAGCCGCCGGGGCCGGTGAGGGTGACGAGGCGGGCCTTCTTCAGATCCGTACGGATGGCGGCGAGTTCGGGTTCCCGGCCGACGAAGGAGGTCAGGCGGGGGCGGAGGTTGCCGGTGGCGGCCGGGCGGTCCGGGTGCTCTCGTCCGGGT
>NZ_JAAKZW010000428.1 GCF_011044995.1 Streptomyces mesophilus
ACCCGGAACCCCGGCCTCGTGGTGCGCGTCCTGAGGCTGTGGCGAAGAGGGCTCGCTGCGCGCTGAGCCCGGGGCTCCCCGTATCCACCCCTGGTCCCCCCGCCGCGCCTGGGTAGGCTCGCAGGCATGTCGGGAGAGATGTCACCCACGGGGAAGCACACCGGCCCACCGCCCGAGGTACGGGCCTCTCACGCGGACCGGGACCGGGTGGTGGATGTGCTGCGCATCGCCGCGGGCGACGGGCTGCTGACCCCGGACGAGCTGGACGAGCGCCTCGAAGCCGCCCTGTCCGCGCGCACCCTGGGCGAACTGGCCCCGCTCACCGCCGACTTGCCCGCACAGACCGGTGAGCGCGGGCCCGAGGCCAAGGACCTGGTGCGGATCGAGCAGATCCACAGCTCACCGATCGAGCGCGTCGGGCGCTGGGTCGTACCGCGCCGGATGGAGCTCGCGGTGACGTACTGCAAGGTGACCCTGGACTTCACCGATGCCGTGATCACCCACGACACCCTGAGCATCGAGCTGGCCGGCGCGGGCAAGACCCTCACCCTCATCACCAGGCCCGGCGTCGTGGTCGACACCGACGGTCTTCAGTTGGTGCACTGCAAGCTCAAGCACCGTACGGATCCGGCGGATCCCGATACACCGGTCGTCCTGCGGGTGGAACTGTCCGGCCAGAAGGCCCACGGCCGCATCGTGGTGCGGCCGGCCCGCCGTACGTTCGGCCAGTGGCTGCTGCGCAGGCCCGCCATCTGACGCGCAGGCCCGCCACCCGAACAGCACGCGCGCTCACCCCGCCTTCCTCCCCCGCACCAGTACGAACTGGTAGAACCAGGCCCTGAATCCGGGATCCAGCATCAGCTCGCCGTAGCGGTCGAGTTCGGAGCGGGTCAGGCCCTCGGCGAGCAGGAGCGGGGTCGCCTGGAGGACATAGTTGCGGTGCAGGCGGCAGGCCGGTGAGCCGCCCGCCGTCGTACGGGAGAACTCTTCGCTGTAGACCGGGTTCAGGCCCGCGTCGAGGAGGGCACCGTACGCCTCGTGCGCCCAGTGGAACGACGCACCGCGCGACGGCGTGACCACCTCGTGCGCGATGCGCTGCACCCGCTCGAACAGCCGCCGGTCGTCCGCGGTCGGTGCCGTGAGCACCCGGTTCGGGCGGGCGCTCATCTCGCCGAGCACCAGATGCCCGCCCGGGGCGAGTGCGCCCACCAACGTCCGTAACAGAGCGAGGCGTTCGGGGAGGTGCATCAGGAGCAGCCGGGCGTGGATGAGGTCGAAGGGGCCGGCTACCGGGAGTCCGTCGCGTACGTCGTGGCGGTGCAGGGTGATGCCGTCGGTCTCGGGCAGATGGTCCGTCGCCAGATCGACCGCGACCACCTCCCCGCCGGGACCGGTCCGCGAGGCGAGGCGCCGGGCCACGGATCCGCCGCCCGCACCCAGATCGAGAGCCCGGCCGCCCGGTGCGAGGGGGAGGGTGTCCAGGAACCGGAAGGTGGGTTCGTCGAGGAGCTCCTCCAGGAGGACGAGCTGCTGGGCGCCCAGGTCGGTGTCCGAGTCGAAGAGATACCTGGCCGCTTGTACGGGGTGCGTGGTGTCGGTCATGCGGGAAGCCTGCGCCGCGGGACTTTCGCCGCGCTTTCGTCAACCGGCCGGGGATGTAAGACACTTGTCGTGGAGGAAAGACGAAGCGCGCAGGGGCGCAGGGCACGTGAGTACGGGAAGCACGCCGAGCCGGTGGACTTGGGTGAAGGCCGATGCAGTTCGCGATTCTGGGGCCGGTGCGCTGGCGTAAGGACGAGGACGCCGCCGACCAGCCCGCCGGGCCGGTGCGCCGCGGGCTGCTCGCGCTGTTCCTCGTACGGCACGGCACCCCCGTATCCGCGGAATTCCTGCTCGACGCCCTGTGGCGCGAGCCGCCCGCACCGCACGCGCTGCGCAGGCTCCAGGTCCAGATCCACCGGCTGCGCGCCACGCTCGACTCCCCCGGACGGCTGGAGTTCACCTCCGGCGGTTACGTATTGCACGTGGTGGACGGGGAGTTGGACGCCGACCGGTTCGCCGCGCTGGTGACCGAGGCCGGCCGGCACGGTCCGGAGCGGGCCGCCGGGCTGCTGCGGCAGGCGCTCGGGCTGTGGCGGGGCAGGCCGTTCGCCGGCGTCGAACTGCCCGCGCTCGCCGGGGATGTCCAGCGGCTCGGCGAGCAACAGATCGCGGCATACGAGGAGTTGTACGCGGCGGAGGTGCGCTGCGGCCGGTACGCGACGGCCATCCCCGAACTGACCACTCTGGCGCGGCGGCATCCGCTGCGTGAGCGGCTGCCCGGGCTGCTGATGACGGCGCTCGCGGCGAGCGGGCGGCAGGCCGATGCGCTGGCCGTGTACCGCGAGGCCCGCCGGGTGCTGGTCGGGGAGCTGGGGCTCGAGCCCGGGCCGGAGCTGCGGGAGCTCGAGCGGCGCGTTCTGGCGGGTGAGCCGGTGGGAGGGGGCGGGGCGTCGA
>NZ_JAAKZW010000429.1 GCF_011044995.1 Streptomyces mesophilus
GGCCGCAGGAGCCGAGGACCGATCCGAGAGACGAACTGGCCGCACGGCTACGGGGGTTGCAGGAGGTATCCGGTCACGGAGTGCGGGCGCTGGCGCGCGAGGTCGGGCTCAGCTCGTCATCGCTCTCGCGGTACCTCGGCGGCCAGACCGTGCCGCCGTGGCCCTCGGTGCTCGCGCTGTGCAAGTTCGTACGCCGTGATCCGCGCCCGCTGCGCCCGCTGTGGGAACGGGCCTCGAGCCCGCTGCCCGCACCGCCGCGCAGCAGCCGGCAGGTGTCTCCCCCGGCGCCGCCCCCGGACGCCCCGCGTCCACCGCGCAACGATCTGCCGCGTGACGTGCCCGACTTCACCGGGCGTGACGGCCAACTCGCCGCCGTGCTCGACGCGGTGGACAGCAGCCGGGTCGTCGCCGTCGACGGCATGGCGGGGGTCGGCAAGACCTGTCTCGCCGTCCATGCGGCGCACCGCCTCGCGCACACGTACCCGGACGCCCAGCTCTACCTCGACCTGCACGGGTTCACCGACGGACGTGAACCCCTGGGCGCCGACCCCGCGTTGCGGGCGCTGCTCGCCGCGCTCGACGTGCCGTCGGAGCGCATCCCGCAGCAGGGCGGCATCGAACCGCTCGCCGCGGTGTGGCGCGCCGAACTGGCCCACCGGCGGGCCGTGATCGTCCTCGACAACGCCGCCGACGCCGAGCAGGTGCGGCCGCTGCTGCCGGGCGCCGGATCATCGGTGGCCCTGATCACCAGCCGCAATCGCCTGCTGGGCCTCGACGAGGTGCCGCCGGTCTCCCTCGACGTCCTCACGCCCGAGGAGAGCGCCGAGCTCCTGACCCGGGCCAGCGGGGACGGGGGCGGGCCGGAGAGCCGGCTCGGGCGCGATCCGGAGGCGACGGCCGAAGTGCTGCGTCTGTGCGGTCAGTTGCCGCTCGCGCTGCGGCTCGCCGCGGCCCGGCTGCGGCACCGGCCCGGCTGGACGGTGGGCATCCTGGTGGAGCGGATGGCCGAGGGCGCGAGCGAGTTCGACACCGCTTTCGCCATGTCCGTACGGCAGTTGGACCGCGCCACGGGCCGGTTGTTCCGGCTGCTTGGGCTGCTGCCCGGGGAGACCTTCGACCCGTACGCGGCCGGGGCGCTCGCCGATGTCGCGCCGCGTGCGGCACGGGAGATGCTCGAGGATCTCCTTGACGCCCATCTCGTACAGGAAAGGGCGCCCGGGCGCTATCGGCTGCACGACCTCGTCCATCAGCACGCGCGGCGGGCCTGCGCGGAACACGACGCCGACGCGGTGCGCGAGAAGGCCCTGGGCCGGGTCCTCGATTACTACGTGCACACGGCCGCGGCGGCGGATGCGGCGATGCCGTTCCACGCCGGAACGCGGGCGCCCTCGGCCGGTGCGCCGCCGGCCGCGCTGCCGCAGTTCGCCGACAAGCGGGCGGCGCTGTTCTGGTACGTCACGGAGTACACCAATCTGATGGCCGCGTTCGAGGCGGCGGTGGCGGCGGGCGCCGACCGGCATGTGTGCGAACTGCCGCGCTTCATGCGGACCTATTTCGCGCGGCGCTGCGGCACGACCCATCTCAACTTCCTGTTCGAGCGCTCGCTGGACGCCGCCCGCCGCCTGGGCGACCCCTGGCAGCTGGCCGAGGCGCACAGCGATCTCGGGTTCGCGCGGTACAACGCGGGCCGGATGGCGGAGGCGGACGCCGCGTACGCGTCGGCGCTGCCGCTCGTGGCCGAGACCGGTGACACCCGCTCCCAGGCCGAACTCGCCATGCGGCGCGGCTACTTGAGCTGGGACGAGGGTCAGGTCGAGCGGCCACTCGAGCTCTTCCGTCTTTCGGGCAGCCTGTACGAGGAGGCCGGCTGCCCGTCGGGTGCGGCCCACGCCAAGGCGTACGAGGCGTGGGCGCTGCTGCAGCTGGGACACGGTGACGAGGCGGCCCGCCTGGCGCGGGAGGCCCTGGCCGTCCCGCACACCGATCCGGCCTGGCCACCGGCGCTGACGGCCCGCATCACGCTAGGTGTCGCGCTGGCGAGCGAGGCGCCGGACGAGGCGGTGGGGCATCTGCGCCGGGCCCTTGAGCTGTCCCGCGAGGACGGGCACCGGCACAACGAGGCGTGGTGCCTCAACTGCCTGGGCGTCGCCCTGCGCCGGATGGGCCGGTACGAGGAGGCCCTGGCCTCCCACCGCGAGGCGTTCGCGCTGCTCGACGCCCTCTTCGAGGACCACTGGAAGATCCACTTCCTGGACGACTACGCGGAGACCTGCCGCTTGGCGGGGCTGACGGATCAGGCTCTCCAACTCCACAGGGAGGCACTGGAGTTGGCGCCACGGGTGGGCAACCGACACGCGGAGGCGCTGGCCCATGAGGGGCTGGCGGCGGCTCTTGAAGCCACGGACCCGGCGGCGGCCGAGCGGCACAGGGAGGCCGGGCGGGGGATTCGGGGGGAGTTGCAGGG
>NZ_JAAKZW010000042.1 GCF_011044995.1 Streptomyces mesophilus
ATCGGAGGGGGTTCGGCCGGGGGGCCGGGCCCCCTCAAACATGTGCGGGGCCGGGCCCGCGCGGAGTTTTCCACAGGCTTCCCGCGCTGTCGGTGCCGCCCGCTAACGTCGCCTCATGACCAGCCGGACCGGCAACAGCACAGGGCTGCCCCAGCCCCGGCTCGCGGTGCTCGAAGGAGTCCTCGAGCGGATCACGTATGCCAATGAGGAGAACGGATACACGGTCGCCCGCGTCGACACCGGA
Source organism: Streptomyces mesophilus (assembly GCF_011044995.1). Lineage (GTDB taxonomy): Bacteria > Actinomycetota > Actinomycetes > Streptomycetales > Streptomycetaceae > Streptomyces > Streptomyces mesophilus. Next base: position 245 of record NZ_JAAKZW010000042.1, read on the forward strand.
CGCGGCGGCGGCGATCTGCTCACCGTCGTCGGCTCGCTGCTCGGTGCCCAGGTGGGGGAGTCGCTGCGGATGGAGGGCCGCTGGGGCTCGCATGCGCAGTACGGCAAGCAGTTCACGGTGGAGAACTACACGACGCTGCTGCCCGCCACGATCCAGGGCATCCGCCGCTATCTGGGATCAGGCCTGGTCAAGGGCATCGGCCCGGTGTTCGCCGACCGCATCACGGAGCACTTCGGCCTGGACACGCTCAGGGTCATCGAGGAGGAGCCCAAGCGGCTCATCGAGGTCCCGGGGCTCGGCCCCAAGCGGACCAAGAAGATCGCGGACGCCTGGGAGGAACAGAAGGCCATCAAGGAGGTCATGGTCTTTCTGCAGGGAGTCGGCGTCTCGACCTCGATCGCGGTGCGTATCTACAAGAAGTACGCGGATGCCTCGATCTCCGTGGTCAGGAACGAGCCGTATCGCCTCGCCTCCGACGTCTGGGGCATCGGCTTCCTCACGGCGGACCGCATCGCCCAGTCCGTCGGGATTCCGCACGACAGTCCCGAGCGGGTCAAGTCCGGACTGCAGTACGCCCTGTCGCAGTCGACGGACCAAGGGCACTGCTTCCTGCCCGAGGACCTGCTGATCGCCGACGCGGTGAAGCTGCTCCAGGTCGACACCGGCCTGGTGATCGAGTGCCTCGGCGAGCTCGCCGAGGATCCGGAAGGAGTCGTACGGGAACGGGTGCCCGGGCCGGACGGCGAGCCGGTCACCGGGGTCTTCCTCGTGCCCTTCCACCGCGCCGAGCTCTCCCTCGCGGGCCGTCTCAAACGGCTGCTGAGCACCGATGACGACCGGCTGCCCGGGTTCCGGGACGTCGACTGGGACAAGGCGCTCGGCTGGCTCAAGGCAAGGACCGGGGCCTCGCTCGCACCCGAACAGGAAGAGGCCGTGCGGCTCGCCCTCACCCGTAAGGTCGCGGTGCTCACGGGTGGACCCGGCTGCGGCAAGTCCTTCACCGTACGGTCGATCGTGGAGCTCGCCCGGGCCAAGAAGGCCAAGGTGGTGCTCGCGGCGCCGACCGGACGGGCCGCCAAGCGCCTGGCCGAGCTCACCGGGGCCGAGGCCTCGACGGTGCACCGCCTCCTGGAGCTGAAGCCCGGCGGCGACGCGGCCTACGACCAGGACCGGCCGCTCGACGCCGATCTGGTCGTGGTCGACGAGGCCTCGATGCTCGATCTGCTCCTGGCCAACAAGCTGGTCAAGGCCGTGCCGCCGGGCGCCCACCTGCTGTTCGTCGGCGATGTCGACCAGCTGCCCAGCGTCGGCGCGGGCGAGGTGCTCAGGGATCTGCTCGCCGAGCGGTCCCCGGTGCCGGCGGTACGGCTCACGAGGATCTTCCGGCAGGCACAGCAGTCCGGTGTCGTCACCAACGCCCACCGGATCAACTCCGGTATCCCGCCTCTCACCCAGGGGCTCAGCGATTTCTTTCTCTTCGTCGAGGACGAGACCGAGGACGCGGGGCGGGTCACCGTGGATGTGGCGGCCCGGCGGATCCCCGCGAAGTTCGGGCTCGATCCGCGCCGTGACGTGCAGGTTCTCGCGCCCATGCACCGCGGCCCGGCCGGCGCGGGCACGCTCAACGGGCTGCTGCAGCAGGCCATCACGCCCGCCCGTCCCGAGCTCGCGGAGAAAAGGTTCGGCGGTCGTACGTTCCGGGTCGGCGACAAGGTCACCCAGATTCGCAACAATTACGAGAAGGGCACCAACGGGGTGTTCAACGGGACCGTCGGGGTGGTCACCGCGCTGGACCTCGTCGACCAGAAGCTGAAGGTGCTGACGGATGAGGACGAAGAGGTCGATTACGACTTCGACGAACTCGACGAGCTGGCCCATGCGTACGCGATGACCATCCACCGGTCCCAGGGCAGCGAGTACCCCGCGGTGGTGATCCCGATCACCACCGGTGCCTGGATGATGCTCCAGCGCAATTTGCTCTACACCGCCGTCACGCGGGCGAAGAGGCTGGTGGTGCTCGTCGGGTCACGCAAAGCGCTTGGCCAGGCGGTACGCACGGTTTCCGCGGGCAGGAGGTGCACGGCCCTGAGTCACCGGCTCGGTGGGATCGGATGAACCACAGTGGTGATCGTTGATCGATCATCCCGGTGGCAAACATCACGGAGGGGTTCCGGAACCAGGGTCAAAGGGGCAGGATGAGCAGGCTGACGGCACTGAGTGCCGTCAATAGACCTAATGGTCGACCCCGAGTGCACTGCCCAGGGCCAAATGGGGGATGGTGGACAGCAGTCAGGGCACCTCGAAGAAGAGGCACTACGTCGGTGAGGGATGACGTGAGCGACAACGCGAACAACGCTGTAGTAGTTCAGTACGGCGATGGCGAGTACACCTACCCGGTGATCGACAGCACCGTCGGTGACAAGGGCTTCGATATCGGGAAGCTGCGCGCCCAGACCGGTCTGGTGACCCTGGACAGCGGTTACGGAAACACTGCCGCGTATAAATCGGCGGTCACGTACCTCGACGGTGAGAAAGGGATCCTGCGCTACCGGGGCTACCCGATCGAGCAGCTCGCCGAGCGCTCCACCTTCATCGAGGTCGCGTACCTGCTGATCAACGGCGAACTGCCGACCGTGGACGAGCTCGCGACGTTCCGCGACGAGATCACCCGGCACACCCTCCTGCACGAGGACGTCAAGCGGTTCTACGACGGCTTCCCGCGTGACGCCCACCCGATGGCGATGCTGTCCTCGGTGGTCTCCGCGCTGTCGACCTTCTACCAGGACAGCCACAACCCGTTCGACGAGAAGCAGCGCCACCTCTCGACGATCCGACTTCTTGCGAAGCTTCCGACGATCGCCGCGTACGCGTACAAGAAGTCGGTCGGCCACCCGGTGGTCTACCCGCGCAACGACCTCGGTTACGTCGAGAACTTCCTGCGCATGACCTTCTCCGTGCCGGCCGCCGAGTACGACCTCGACCCGGTCGTCGTCTCCGCGCTCGACAAGCTGCTGATCCTGCACGCGGACCACGAGCAGAACTGTTCGACGTCCACGGTCCGTCTGGTCGGCTCGTCGCAGGCGAACATGTTCGCGTCGATCTCCGCCGGCATCAACGCCCTGTGGGGTCCGCTGCACGGCGGCGCCAACCAGTCCGTCCTGGAGATGCTCGAGGGCATCCGCGACTCGGGCAACGACGTCGACACCTTCATCCGCAAGGTGAAGAACAAGGAGGACGGCGTACGCCTGATGGGCTTCGGCCACCGGGTGTACAAGAACTTCGACCCGCGCGCGCAGATCATCAAGGCCGCCGCGCACGACGTTCTCTCCGCCCTCGGCAAGTCCGACGAGCTGCTCGACATCGCGCTCAAGCTGGAGGAGCACGCGCTCAACGACGACTACTTCGTCGAGCGCAAGCTCTACCCGAACGTGGACTTCTACACGGGTCTCATCTACCGCGCGATGGGCTTCCCGACCGAGATGTTCACCGTGCTCTTCGCGCTCGGCCGCCTTCCGGGCTGGATCGCCCAGTGGCACGAGATGATCAAGGAGCCGGGATCCCGTATCGGCCGCCCGCGCCAGATCTACACCGGCGTGGTCGAGCGTGACTTCGTGCCGGTCGAGGCGCGTTGATTTTTCCGGCGCCCATCTGAACATCGACCGAGCCGCACCGCACCCGTTCTGTACGGGGGCCGTGCGGCTCAGTCGTTGGTGCGGTGCGACACGGGCAAAGCGCAACCAAGGGGAAGCGCGCCAAGGCAAAGCGCACCAAGGGAAAAGCGCCCCGCCCACCGGTCCCCCCACGGGCCGGCTGGCGGGGCGCTTTCCTAGCCCCGGTGCGGATTCCCCCCACGGGATCCGGCCGGGCGTCTGTGTGCGCCTTGCGGTCGAGCACTTCGGTAGTCCCGGCGCTTCGGTACCGCCGGCACTACGTACTGCTGGTCCTGCGGTCCGCCGGGACGCGTTACGGGAGGGCCGCTCAAAGCTCTCCGTGCACGTGCCCCGGCCAACGCGGACTGGGAACGTCCCCCAAGACGTCCCCTGATGACCCAAACGCCCCCCAAGACGTTTCTGCCATCGCCACTTAGACCTGCGAGCCCCCCGAATGGTTACGTTGGAATCGCTGTGATCTACGTCTCTCGGCTATGTCCTGAACCGGCACATCGAACCTGATATGCCGAACCGGTCCATAGCGTAAGGGAGTTGTGGTGAGTATGTGAAGCCCCAGCTGGGGCGTATCAGGAGAAGCGCCGCAGGCGCAGGCTGTTGCTCACCACGAAGACGGACGAGAAGGCCATCGCCGCGCCCGCAATCATGGGGTTCAAAAGCCCCGCCGCGGCCAGCGGAAGCGCCGCGACGTTGTAGCCGAAGGCCCAGAACAGATTGCCCTTGATCGTGGCCAGCGTGCGCCGCGCGAGCCGGATCGCGTCCGCGGCCACGCGCAGATCACCCCGTACGAGGGTCAGATCGCCGGCCTGGATCGCGGCGTCCGTGCCCGTGCCCATCGCGAGACCGAGATCGGCGGTGGCGAGCGCGGCGGCATCGTTCACCCCGTCGCCGACCATCGCCACGGCGCGGCCCTCGGCCTGCAGCCGCCGGACGACCTCGACCTTGTCCTGCGGCAGCACCTCGGCGATCACGTCCCCCGGCGCGATCCCCACCTCGGCGGCCACGGCCCGCGCGACGGCGGCGTTGTCCCCGGTGAGCAGGATCGGCTTCAGGCCCAGCGCCCGCAGCCGCGCCACGGCCTCGGCGCTCGACGGCTTCACCGTGTCGGCCACGGCGAGCACGGCCCGTACGGACCCGTCCCAGGCGACCAGCACGGCGGTACGCCCCTGCTCCGCGGCCTCGCCCGACGCGGCGGCGAGCTCCGCGGGTACGGGGATCCCTTCCGCGGCGAGCAGCGCACCCCGCCCCACGAGGACCGGGCGCCCCTCGACGGTCCCGCGCACCCCGAGCCCGGGGACGCTGGCGAACTCCGAGACGGGCGGCAGCTCCCCGCCGAAACCGGCGGCCACCGCCCGGCCCACCGGATGCTCCGAAGCCTGTTCGACGGCCGCCGCGTACCGCAGCGCCTCCCGGTCGTCGACCGAAGCGGCCGCGACCACAGACACCAGCTCCATGCGCCCCGACGTCACCGTCCCCGTCTTGTCGAGGACGACGGTGTCCACCCGCCGTGTCGACTCCAGGACTTCGGGCCCCTTGATGAGGATCCCGAGCTGAGCACCCCGCCCCGTACCGACCATCAGCGCGGTCGGGGTCGCGAGCCCCAGCGCGCACGGGCACGCGATGATCAGCACGGCGACCGCCGCGGTGAAGGCCGCGTTCGCGTCCCCACTCGCCCCGAGCCACCACCCGAGCGTGCCCACCGCGATCAGGAGCACCACCGGTACGAACACCGCCGCGATCCGGTCCGCGAGCCGCTGCACCTCGGCCTTGCCGGTCTGCGCGTCCTCCACGAGCCGGGCCATGTGCGCGAGCTGGGTGTCCGCGCCCACCCGCGTGGCCTCGACGACCAGGCGCCCGCCCGCGTTCACGGTCGCGCCCGTCACCGGCGAACCCACGGTGACATCGACCGGCACCGACTCCCCGGTGAGCAGCGAGGCGTCGATCGCCGACGCGCCCTCGACCACGGTGCCGTCCGTGGCGATCTTCTCCCCGGGCCGTACGACGAAACGGTCGCCGACCCGCAGCGCCGCGACCGGCACCCGCACCTCGACACCGCCGCGCAGCACCACCGCATCGCGCGCACCCAGCTCGAGCAGCGCCCGCAGCGCCGCGCCCGCCTTGCGCTTCGCGCGCGCCTCGAGCCAGCGCCCGAGCAGGATGAACGTGATGACCCCGGCGGCCACTTCGAGGTAGATCGTGGACGAACCGTCCGTGCGCGCGACGGTGAAGTCGAATCCGTGCCGCATCCCCGGCATCCCCGCGTCGCCGAAGAACAGCGCCCACAGCGACCAGCCGAAGGCGGCAAGCGTGCCCACCGAGACCAGGGTGTCCATGGTGGCCGCGCCATGGCGGGCGTTGGTCCACGCGGCGCGGTGGAAGGGCAGCCCGCCCCACGCCACGACGGGCGCGGCGAGCGTGAGCGAGAGCCACTGCCAGTTGTCGAACTGCAGCGTCGGGACCATCGCCATGAGGATCACCGGCAGCGCGAGCACGGCGCTGACGGTCAGGCGCTGCCGCAGCGCATCGGCCTCATGCGCTTCGGGGACGTCCGCAACGTCCGGGGCGTCGAGGCCGGCGGGCGGCTCCGGGACGATCTCGTGCGCCGAGTACCCGAGCTTCTCCACGGTGGCGATCAGATCGGGGACCGCCACCTCGCCGCCGTACGCGACCCGCGCCTTTTCCGTGGCGAGGTTGACCGAGGCCGTGACCCCCTCGATCCGGTTCAGCTTGCGCTCGATACGCGAGGAGCACGAGGCGCAGGTCATCCCGCCGATGGCGAGTTCGACCTCGGCGGACGGCAGGGTTATGGCGTCGGGGGCTGCTGAGGACATGGAGGTTCTTTCAGGGGTACGGGGAGTACGGCGCCGTATACGAGGAAGCGCCGAAGGGGGCGCACGGCCGATGGCCGCACACCCCCTGAGGGCTACGAGGGGTCAGACGCGACCGGTCAGTTCGTAACCGGCCTCGTCGACCGCGGCGCGCACCGCCTCGTCGTCCAGCGGCGCGGCTGAGATGACGGTGACCTGGCCGGTGGAGGCCACGGCCTTCACCGAGGTGACGCCCGGCAGCTCGGAGATCTCGGCGGAGACCGCACCCTCGCAGTGACCGCAGGTCATGCCGGTCACCTGGTAGACGGTGGTCACGTCACCCTGCGCGTCGGCGGCCGGCGTGCTGCAGCCACCGCCGCCGCAGCAGGAACCGGTGGTCTCGGCCTGGGGGAGCTCGGTCTGGGCGGTCATGTCGTTCTCCTGTCGAGGGAGTGCGTGTTGAGGGTGGCACCAGAGTGCCCCATGGGGAGGCCGGTACGGCCCGGGCCTCCTTCACGCTCTCCACCGTATACCCCTAGGGGGTACTTTTCCAAGTGCTGTCGCGATGCGCCAGCGAGCGGAGCCACTTGATGCCGATCAGCGAGATCAGCACCAGGCCGCCGACCGAGAACAGCGTGAAGAGATGTTGCTGCTGGTCGGTCGGCTCGGGGATGTACCCCTGGGCGAAGAGCGAGCGGTCGAGGCCGGTGCTGGTGATCCGGGCGACCAGCCAGATCGCGATGCCGTGCATCGAGTCCCACAGTGCGTGCAGCAGCGACACCCCCAGATACGTGCCGATCACCGGCCCGGCGAAGCGGAAGCGGCCGTCGGGGCGGCGGAACGCGAAGAGCACCGCACCCGAGATCGCCGTCCACAGGCCGTGTCCGAACGGGGCGAGTACCCCGCGCAGGAGCTCCGTCTCCAGAAGTGCCCGCAGATCGATGCCCTTGGTGGTGACGGCGGCGTTGAACGCGTAGCCGGCGCTCTCGAACGCGGCGAAGCCGAAGCCCACCGCCGCGCCGAGCACCAGACCGGTGCGGATGCCGTGCGGCTTCGGGCGGCGGCGCACGACCCACATCAGGGCGGCGAGCTTGACCGCCTCCTCGATCAGGCCGACCCCGAGGAACATCCACAGGGAGGGGTGCAGGAGGTAGTACTCCATCACCGAGGCACCGAGCACCCCGAGGATGCCGCCGGTCACGAAGCAGCCGAGGATCAGGCCCACGCCGAGGTCGCTGCCGTGCCGCTCGTAGGCCCACATGACGAAGACGGCCGGCACGAGGAAGCTGCCGAGCAGGATCAGTGTCGGCAGCAGCGTCGTGTTCTTCGTGGCGTACGTGACGATCGCGGTCAGGAGCCACAGGGCGAGGCCGCCCCACAGGCAGCGTTTCCACAGGCCGGGGGTGATCTCGGGCGCGGTGCCCACGGGCGTGGGGGGCATGGCAAGTACCTCCGGATTCAGCGGATTTGACCGGCGGTCGAAGGCGGCGGTGGCCGGTCGGTCCTCGGCAGGTGAAGGGCGCGGTTTGTCCGGAGTTTATGGTAAACAGCCGTTATGTCGCAGTCCGGGACGCTGATCCTGATCATGTCCATCGCGGTCCTCGCGCCCCTGCTCGCCTACGGCGTGGGCCGCTGGCTGCCCGTGCCGCTGGTCATCTTCGAGATCCTGCTCGGCATCGTCGTCGGGCCCGACGTCCTCGGCTGGGCCACCGGCGGCGAGTTGACCGAGGCGCTGTCCCATCTCGGGCTCGCCATGCTGATCTTCCTCGCGGGATACGAGATCGAGTTCGACCGGATCCGTGGCGACACCCTGAGCAGGGCGGCCCGGGCCTGGGTGTGTTCGCTCGTGCTCGGTCTGGCCCTCGGGCTCGTGCTCGCGAGCGGCGGTTTCAGCAAGGCCGTCTGCATCGGCACGGCGCTCACCTCCACGGCGCTCGGCACGGTGCTTCCGCTGCTCCGTGACGCCGGGGATCTGCGCAGCCGCTTCGGTTCCGTGGTGCAGGCCTTCGGCGCGGTCGGCGAGTTCGGGCCGATCATCGCGATGGCGGTGCTGCTCAGCGGGCGCAGTGCGTGGCAGTCCACCGTCGTACTCGTCCTGTTCGCGCTGGCCACCGCCGGTGCGGTCTTCTGGGCGATGCGGCCGCACAAGCCGTGGTTCGCGAACGTCATCGCCAAGACCCTGCACAGCAGCGGGCAGTTCGCGGTGCGTCTGGTCGTGCTGCTCCTTGCCGTGATGCTGGGCCTGGCGACCTGGCTCGGGCTCGATGTGCTGCTCGGTGCGTTCGCCGCCGGGATGATCACCCGGATCGTGCTGCACCGGGCCTCGCCCGAGAGCGCGCACGAGGTCGTCTCGAAGGTCGAGGCGATGGGCTTCGGTTTCCTGGTGCCGCTCTTCTACATCGTCACGGGTATCGAGTTCGACCTCGCCGCCCTGCTCGACGGCGGCCGGGCGCTGGTGCTGCTGCCCGTGTTCCTGGTGCTCTTCCTGCTCGTACGGGGACTGCCGGTGTTCCTCCTGGCGCCGGGCGATCTGGACCGCCGCGACCGCCGCGCCCTCACCCTGTACGCCTCCACCGCGCTGCCGCTGGTCGTGGCGATCACGACGATCGGGCTCGAGGAGCATCTGCTCAAGAGCAGCGAGGCGGCGGCGCTCGTCGGGGCGGGAATGGTCTCCGTCCTGGTGTTCCCGCTGCTCGCGATGAAGCTGCGGGTGGGCACGGGCAGGAAGGCCCTGCCGGAGGGGCGGATGCAGGGGTCCGAGGCCTGGTGATCGGCCGGGCGCCGAGAGACGTGCGTACCGCCTAGGCCTGGTCGGGCAGTACGCAGTCGCCGATCACCGGATCGAGATAGCGGAACAGGACCCTCTTCAGCTCCACCCGGTACGCCTCCTGCTCGTCCTGATGTACGGCGAGCAGGTCGAGCCCGGCTTTGAAGAGGCCGAGCACCGTGTTGGCGACGATCGTGATCTCGGACCTCGGGGTGTCGGGCAGATACAGCGCGAGCAGTTCCTCGATCCGCTGGAGCACCGCGCCATGGAAGGCCTCGAAGGCGTCGGTCACCTGGCCCGGGGTGTCCGGGCCGTGCATGAGCACATGGAAGGCCGGGTTCTGGACGTTGAACTCCAGGAGCGGGTCCACCACCGCGTCCACCATCTCGCTGAGCGGCAGCCGGATGTTCTCGGCGGACAGCGCTTCGCCGTACGACGTGCGCCACTGCTCGAGCAGCCGGCCGCCCAACTCGACGGCGATGGCCTCCTTGTTCGGGAAGAACTGGTACAGCGTCCCGGGCGAGACCCCGGCCTCACGCGCGATGGCGTTGGTGCTGGCGCCCGCGTAACCGGCCTGGGTGAAGACCGTGGCCGCGGCGTCCAGGAGCTGGGCGGCCCGGCGCTCGCCGCGTGCCTGGCGGCGGCGCGGCTTCGGTGCGGCGGGCTGTAGCTCCTGGTCGGGCATCGATGTCTCCCACTCCTTCGTCCCTGTGCGCCGAGCCTATGTGAGGTGGTGGCGCGGGCGGCAGTTGACAAATGCGAGCGGTCGCTCGCATTCTGGAGAAACACGAGTGATAGCTCGTGTTTAGCACGGTGAAGGGGACACCGCCATGCCGATCGAACCCGCAAGCAGCCCGCCCGAGCCGCGGGGCTTCACCCGGCTCGTGACCGCGCGCCCCCGGCTCTCGCTCCTGATCGCCCTGGTCGTCACCGCCCTCGCCGTGTTCGCCGGCAGCGGGGTCGCCGACCGGATGGGCAGTGGTGGCTGGGAGGATCCGGCCGCCGAATCCACGTATGCGGCCGAGGTGTTGGAACGGGAGTTCCCCGATTCGGAGCCCAATGTGCTGCTCCTCGTCGACGGCGGGGAGGCCGGTGTGGACGACCCGGCCGTCGCCGCCGAGGGCCGCCGGCTCGTCGAGCGGCTCGCCGCCGAGGACGGGGTCACCGGCGTCGGCTCGTACTGGCAGGCGCCCGAGCGGGCGAAGGCCGCGCTGCGCGCCGAGGACGGCGGGCAGGCGCTGATCTCCGCCCGGATCGAAGGCGACGAGAAGACCGCCGCCGCCACGCTGGAGCGGATCGCACCCGGACTGCGCGGGACCCACGGCCCGGTGGAGGTGACCGTCGGCGGGCCCGTCGCGGTGCAGCACGAGATGACCGAGACCATCCAGGAGGACCTGCTCAGGGCCGAGATGATCGCCCTGCCGGTGACACTCGTCCTGCTCGTGATGGTCTTCGGCAGCGCGGTCGCGGCGCTGCTTCCGCTGCTCGTCGGCATCGTGGCGATCCTCGGGACGAACGCCGTGCTGCGGGGCATCACCGAGTTCACCGACGTCTCCGTCTTCGCGATGAACCTCACCACCGCGCTGGGCCTCGGACTCGCCATCGACTACGCCCTGTTCATCGTCCGCCGCTACCGTGAGGAACTCGCCGCCGGCGCCGAGGTGCGGACCGCGGTGGGCACGACGCTGCGGACCGCGGGGCGGACCGTGCTGTTCTCGGCGCTGACCGTCGCCGTGTCCCTGGCCGCGATGCTGCTCTTCCCGCAGTACTTCCTGCGCTCCTTCGCGTACGCCGGGATCGCGGTGGTGCTGCTCGCCGCCGCGGCGGCGCTGATTCTGCTGCCCACCGCCCTGATGCTGCTCGGTGAGCGGGTCAACTCCCTTGACCTGCGCAAGCTGTGGCGCCGAGGCCGCGCACCGCGCAAGGAACAGGGCGCCGGCTGGGGCAAGGCGGCCGCGCTCGTGATGCGCCGGGCGCCCGTCTTCGCCGTGGCCACCACGGCCGGTCTGCTGCTGCTCGGACTGCCCTTCCTGGGCGTCAAGTTCGGCACCCCCGACGACCGCCAGCTGCCCGCGAGCGCCGAGTCCCATGTCGTGCAGCAGCACATCCGCGACGGCTTCCCGGGCAGCCCGGACGGCGCGCTCAAGGTGCTCGCCGAGCAGGGCACGCCCGAGGAGTACGAGGCGTACCGCTCGGGCGTCGAGCGGCTGCCGGGTGCGCTGCGGGTTGACGGTCCCGTGCCGTCGGCTTCCGGAGACCTGGCGTACTTCACCGTGCTGCCGAAGGGGGAGGCGGTCGGCGAACAGGCGCAGCGGCTCGTGCATGAACTCCGGGGCCAGGATGCCCCGTTCGAGACTTCCGTGACCGGGCGGGCGGCGCAGCTCGAGGACTCCAAGGGGGCGATCGGCGAACGGCTGCCGTGGGCGCTCGCGATCATCGCGGTCGTCACGCTGCTCCTGGTCTTCCTGCTCACCGGCAGCGTCCTGATCCCGCTGCAGGCCGTGCTGCTCAACGGGCTCAGCCTGACCGCGATGTTCGGCGCGATGGTGTGGATCTTCCAGGAGGGCCATCTGTCCGGACTGCTCGGCTTCACCTCGACCGGCGATATCGAGACGACCCTGCCGGTCCTGATGTTCTGCGTGGCCTTCGGCCTCTCCATGGATTACGGGGTCTTCCTGCTCTCGCGGATCAAGGAGGAGTACGACCGGACCGGCAAGCACGAGCACTCCGTGAAGTTCGGCTTGCAGCACACGGGCGGGCTGATCACGGCCGCCGCGGTGATCCTCGCGGTGGTGATGGTCGCGATCGGTACGTCACGGGTCACCAACACCAAGATGCTGGGGCTCGGGATCGCGCTCGCCGTACTGATGGACGCGATGGTCGTACGGAGCCTCCTGGTCCCGGCCGTGCTCAAGCTCACCGGGCGCCGGACCTGGTGGGCACCGGGTCCGCTGCGGCGGCTGCACGAGCGCTTCGGGCTGAGCGAAGGGGAGCCCGAGCCGGTGGCGACCGGGACCGAGACGCGTGAGAAGGCGGGCGTGGGAGCCTGAACGCGCAGGTCCCCGCCCCCTGTCCGAGGGGGCGGGGACCTTCGTGTCCGCCTACTCCTTGCGGCCTCTGTTGCCCGGCCGGCTCGCGACCCAGCGGCGGATGGTGTCGGCGTACCAGTACGGCTTGCCGGCTTCCACGTGGTCCGGCGGAGGGAGCAGCCCATGCTTGCGGTACGAGCGCACGGTGTCCGGCTGGACCCGGATGTGTGCGGCGATGTCCTTGTACGACCAGAGCTCGCGGTTGGCCATGTGTGGCACCTCCCTGTGCGCATCACGGCTACGGCCCGGGGGGAGCCGTCGGGGGAGCCGGATGCGTTCTCTCACGGTGATCACGCAGCGTGTGCTGTCGATCACTCAGCCTTTGCCCCGTGAACGACGGGGAGTGACGAGGGGGGTGTGCCTGTTGAGGGGGTGTGACGGGAAACCCGCGTGAGGGAGACACCTGTGACGGAAGGGGGACGTTTGTCGCGAATCCGTGGTGCTTTGCCCGGAATGACCGTACTAAAAGCGCATCCGCGCGCTACGGAGGCGGGCGACGGAGGCAGACAAAGGGCCGGACTCCCTGCGACGGAGCCCGGCCCTTGGCGACCCCCGTTCCCCCGGCGGAAGGTCGGCCTGATCAGGGTGCCTCAGCGGACCGGTTCGGTATTGGAGAAAGGCGCAGTTCCGTTCGCCGGGAGCAGCAGGCTGGTGGCCTCGCCCTGCAGCCGGTCGGGATGCGGGGGCCCGGACTCCGTGGCCGGGGAGCGGCGGGCCGAGGCGAACTCGCCCGGCGTACAGCCGGTCATCGCGCGGAACTCGCCGCTGAGATGCGACTGGTCGTAGAACCCGCAGGCCGCCGCCGTCTCCGCCTGCGTACGGCCCGCGGCGAGCAGCCGGCGCGCCCGCTGCAGCCGCAGCACCCGCGCCGCCGCCTTGGGGCTGAGCCCGATCTGCTCCCGGAAGCGGATCTCCAACTGGCGCACACTCCAGCCGACTTGTTCGGCGAGATGGGAGACGGGGACGGCGCCGGACGTGCGGACCAGCTCGTTCCAGGCCGCGACCGTGCGCGGTGACGAGGGCGCGCCCTGCTCCGACCAGCGGGTGAAGACCTCGTCGAGCAGGGCGAAGCGTGCGTGCCAGGTCGGCAGCGACCCCAGGGCGTCCGCCAGGCTGTCCACCGAACCCCACCGCCCGCGCCCGGCCGGCAGCGCCTCGTCCGGATCGGCCACCTGGTCGGCGAGTTCATGCTGGTCGAGACCGAAGAGCGTGAAAGCGGCCCAGGGCGCGATCATCACTTCGATCCCCGAGAGCCGCCCGTCGTGCTCGCCGACCACCGCCGTCGTCGCGAGCCCGGACACCGCGCAGACCCGCGAGACCGTCGGCCGGTGCGCGTGGTGCACCCGCAGCGGCCGGTCGAATCCGAGCAGCAACGTGACCGCGGCGACCGGGGTTTCGAGCCGGCGCCGAGGTCCGGGCAGCGCGAACCGGAAGCCGCGGTAGCCGAGTATCCCGGGCCGCAGCCGCGGATGGGGCGTGCCCAGGGCCCGCTCCCAGGTGCCGCCCGGACACCGCAGCGTTCTGGGCGCCTTCGTCCGCACCACGTTCTCCTCCTCGTGTCACGCCCCGCAGGAGCGCAGATGGGCGCGGGTGCGGCGCGCGATGGGCAGGGGGCGGTCCGGCTCGCAGGGGTACATGTCCTGCTCGACGATCGCGAACAGCTCGATGCCGAGCGCCTGGGCGGCCGTCAGGACGGGTTGCAGCGCCGGGACCCCGGCCGGCGGCTCGCACATCACACCGCGTGCGACCGCGGGCCCGAACGGCAGGTCCTCCGCCTGTACGGCGGCGAGCACGGCCGGGTCGACCTGCTTGAGGTGCAGATAGCCGATCCGCGAGCCGTACGTCTCGATCAGCTTCACGTTGTCGCCGCCGCAGTACGCGTAGTGCCCGGTGTCCAGGCACAGCGAGACCAGATCGGGGTCGGTGGCGTCGAGGAAACGCGTGACGTTGTCCTCGGTGTCGATATGGGTGTCAGCATGCGGATGGACGACGATCCGCAGGCCGTACGTGTCGCCGACCTCGCGCGCCAACCGCTCGTATCCATGGGCCAGTTCACGCCATTGTGCGGCGGTCAGCTCACGGTCCTCCAGGACCGCGCCCGTCTTGTCGTCCCGCCAGAAGGACGGGATCACGACCAGGTGGCCCGCACCCTGCGACCGGGCGAGGGACGCGACCCGCGAGACCTGCTCCCACGTGGCGTCCCACACGGACGGGCCGTGATGCAGACCGGTGAACACCGTGCCCGCCGACACCTTCAGACCCCGCCGCTCGGTCTCGGCGCGCAGCACCTCCGGGTCGGTGGGCAGATAGCCGTACGGTCCGAGCTCGATCCACTCGTAACCCGACTCACTGACCTCGTCGAGGAATCGGCGCCAGGGCACCTGCCGCGGATCGTCGGGGAACCACACACCCCAGGAGTCGGGAGCGGAGCCGATACGGATGCGCGACAGTCCGTGCCCTTGCGTCATGGGCGCCAGCTTTCCGGCGGTATGAGAAGGGTGTCAAGGAGGGGGACGGCCCATGGTCCGAATGTAAGGACAATGCGTTGACAGTGTGGCGCGCACGGCATTAGACCTGGAGTCGGCGGTACGACATGGACCAGGGCGGAACCGAAAGGGTGTGGCCGGTGTCCGAACCGCAAGGCCAGCAGGACCAGTTCGACGTGATCGCCATGGGCCGGATCGGCGTGGACCTGTACCCCCTGCAGACCGGTGTGCCGCTCGCCGAAGTCGAGAGCTTCGGGAAGTTCCTCGGCGGCTCCGCCACCAATGTCGCCGTCGCCGCGGCCCGCCTCGGCCGGCGCACCGCGGTGATCACCCGCACGGGGGCGGACCCGTTCGGCACGTATCTCCACCAGGCGCTGCGGGAGTTCGGCGTGGACGACCGCTGGGTGACCGAGGTCGCGGGACTGCCGACCCCCGTCACGTTCTGCGAGATCTTCCCGCCGGACGACTTCCCGCTCTACTTCTACCGGCAGCCGAAGGCGCCGGACCTGGAGATCCGCCCCGACGAGCTCGACCTCCAAGCGGTGCGTGCGGCGCGGGTGTTCTGGATGACCGGCACCGGCCTCAGCGAACAGCCCAGCCGCGACGCCACCCTCACCGCACTCGCCGCCCGCGACCGCGCGGGCCTCACGGTCTTCGACCTCGACTGGCGGCCCACGTTTTGGAAGAAGGGGGCTTGGAAGAAGGGGGCTTGGAAGAAGGGGGCCTGGAACGAGGAGCCGCGCCCGTACTACGAGCAGGCCCTCGCCCACGCCACGGTCGCCGTCGGCAATCTGGAGGAGTGCGAGATCGCCACGGGTGCCCGGGACCCTCTGGACGCCGCGCGGAAGTTGCTGGACCGCGGGGTCGAGCTCGCCGTCGTCAAACAGGGACCCAAGGGCGTGCTCGCGCTCAACAGCAAGGGCGAGAGCGCCGAGGTCCCACCGGTGCCGGTCGAGGTGGTCAACGGGCTCGGCGCCGGTGACGCCTTCGGCGGCGCGCTGTGCCACGGACTGCTCGCCGGCTGGGAGTTGGAGCGCATCATGCGGTACGCGAACGCCGCCGGAGCGATCGTCGCCTCGCGGCTGGCCTGCTCCTCCGCGATGCCGTATCCGCATGAGGTCGAGGCGGTCCTGTGAGCGTCCCCGTGATCAGTCCCGCCGAACTCGCGCGGACCCGGGCCCTGCACCCCGAGGCCGTCGCGGAGGCCGCCGCACGCAGACGCCGCAGAGCACTCATCGGCGCCGGCGGACGGCTGCTGATCATCGCCGCCGACCATCCGGCGCGCGGCGCGCTCTCCGTCGGCGGCCGGCAGCTCGCCATGGCCAACCGGCTCGACCTTCTCGGCCGTCTCTGCCTGGCCCTTGAACACCCGGGTGTGGACGGCGTGTTGGCCACCGCCGACATCCTCGACGACCTGCTCCTTCTCGGGGCGCTCGACGACAAGGTGGCGCTCGGCTCCATGAACCGGGGCGGGCTCGCCGGCTCGGTCTTCGAGCTCGACGACCGCTTCACCGGCTACCGGCCCGCCGACCTCGAGCGCTCGGGGCTCGACGGCGGCAAGCTGCTGCTGCGGATCGACTACGACGACCCCGGCTCGCTCGCCACCCTGCACTCCAGCGCCCGGGTCATCGACGACATGGCGGAGCGCCGGCTGCCGGTGTTCGTCGAGCCGTTCGTGTCACGGCGCGTCGACGGTCGCCTGGGCAACGACCTGTCCGCCGAGGCCGTCACCACCTCCATCGCCATCGCCTCCGGACTCGCCGGCACCTCCGCGTACACCTGGCTGAAGGTGCCCGTGACCGAGAACCCGGACGACATGGCGCGCGTCATGGCGGCCTCGACGCTGCCGTCCGTGATCCTCGGCGGCGATACGCATGCCGATCAGGACGCCGCGTACGAGAAGTGGCGGGGGGCCCTGCAACTGCCCACCGTGCAAGGGCTTGTCGTGGGCCGTTCGCTGCTCTATCCGCCGGATGACGATGTGGCGGCGGCCGTCCAGACCGCTGTGGGCCTGCTGTAGGGAGTGAGTCGCGATGCATGTACGGGCAGGGGAGACGGCGCACGGGCCGTACGCCCTGGACATCGACCCGGAGCGGGCCGGATGGACGTTCGCGTCCCTGCGGGTGCTCGATCTGCCGCCGGGCGGTTCGCACACCTTGGTGAGCGGCGGCAGCGAGTGGATCGTGCTGCCGCTGACCGGGGGCTGCACCGTTTATGTGAACGGCATGATGATCGAACTCGGCGGGCGCAAGGATGTCTACGCGGGTGCCACCGATTTCGCGTACGTACCGCGTGACGCCCACACCCAGATCGCCTCCGCCGTGGGAGGCCGGTTCGCTTTGGCAGGAGCGAAATGCGAGCGGAGACTCCCGGCTCGCTACGGCCCCGCGGCGGAGGTTCCCATCGAACGCCGGGGCAGCGGCCGCTGTACGCGGGAGGTCCGCAACTTCGCCGCGGCCGCCCCCGCCGGAGGCGATGGTGGACGCAGTTTCGAGTGCGACCGGCTGATCGCGGTCGAGGTGCTCACCCCAGGCGGCAACTGGTCCTCGTATCCGCCCCACAAGCACGACGAGCACGTGCCGGACGTGGAGAGCGAGTTGGAGGAGATCTACTACTTCGAGATCGACGGCGGCCCGGAAGGCCTCGGCTACCAGCGCGTGAGCCCGTCCCGCGACGGCGGTACGGATGTGCTCGCCGAAGTCCGTACGAGGGACGCGGTCCTGGTCCCGGACGGCTGGCACGGGCCTTCCATCGCGCAGCCAGGGCACGACATGTACTACCTGAACGTGATGGCCGGTCCGGGCGCGGGCCGTGAGTGGCGGATCCGGTTCCACCCCGACTATGCGGAGGGTTACCGATGAAACTCACCGTGGCCCAGGCGCTCGTACGCTTCCTGTCCCGGCAGTACAGCGAACGCGACGGGACCCGGCAGCGGCTGATCACCGCGACCTGGGGGATCTTCGGGCACGGGAACGTGGCCGGCCTCGGGCAGGCACTCGTCGAGTACGGCGACGCGATGCCCTTCCACCAGGGGCGCAACGAGCAGGCGATGGTGCACGCGGCGGTCGGGTACGCGCGGCACTCGCGGCGCCTGTCCACGCACGCGGTGACCACCTCCATCGGCCCCGGGGCCACCAATCTGGTGACCGGCGCCGCGCTCGCCACCGTCAACCACCTGCCCGTACTGCTGCTGCCGGGCGACGTCTTCGCGGCGCGGCCCGCCGACCCCGTACTGCAACAGCTCGAAGTGCCGTACGCGGGCGATGTGTCGGTGAACGACTGTCTGCGGCCGGTGTCGAAGTACTTCGACCGGATCACCCGCCCCGAGGCGCTGATCCCGGCGGCGCTGAGCGCGATGCGGGTGCTTGCGGATCCCGTGGACACGGGCGCGGTGACGCTCGCGCTGCCGCAGGACGTGCAGGCCGAGGCGTACGACTGGCCCGAGGAGTTCTTCCGGGAGCGGGTGTGGCGGATCCCGCGGCCGCAGGTGGACGAACGCGACCTGAACGAGGCGGTCGCGCTGATCCGCCGTTCACGGCGGCCGCTCGTCATCGCGGGCGGCGGTGTCCGTCACGCCGGAGCCGAGGCCGCCCTGAAGGCGTTCGCCGACAGCACGAAGATCCCGGTCGCCTCGACCCAGGCGGGCAAGGGATCGCTGCCCCACGACCACCCCGCCGACCTCGGCGGGATCGGGCACACGGGCACGGCCGCCGCGGACCATATCGCCCGCACCGCCGATGTGGTGATCGGGATCGGCACGCGTTACACCGACTTCACGACGGCCTCGGGCACGCTCTTCGAGCACCCGGATGTGCGCTTCGTGAACCTCAACATCGCCGGGTTCGACTCCCACAAGATGGGCGGGATCTCACTTGTCGGGGACGCGGCCGCCGGGCTGATGCAGCTGAGGTACCTCCTCACGGAGCGCACCGCGGACACCGAGCTGATCCCCGCCTACCGCCTGCTCAGGTCGTACGCGACCGAGTACGGCCGGGCCAAGGCGGAGTGGGACTCCCTGGTCACCAAGGCCTACGCGGCGCCCGACGAGGAGGCACGGCCCGCGCAGGCCCAAGTGCTCGGTGTCCTGGACGAGTTGGCCGACGACCGCGACGTCCTCATCAACGCCGCGGGATCCCTGCCCGGCGATCTGCACAAGTTGTGGCGCACCCGCCGCAGCGACCAGTACCACGTCGAGTACGGCTACTCCTGCATGGGCTACGAGATCCCGGCGGCCATCGGCGTCAAGCTCGCAGACCCCGCGCGCGAGGTCTGGGCGCTGGTCGGCGACGGGACGTATCTGATGATGCCGACCGAACTCGTCACCGCCGTGCAGGAAGGGATCGCGATCAAGGTCGTGATCCTGCAGAACCACGGGTACGCGTCGATCGGCGGCCTGAGCGAGTCGGTCGGGGCCGAGGGGTTCGCGACCGGATACCGGTACCGGGCCGAGGACGGGACGTACACCGGGGACCCGCTGCCGGTGGATCTCGCGGCCAACGCGGAGAGCCTCGGGATGCGGGTGCTGCGCGCCAAGACCGTACGTGAGCTGCGGGAAGCTCTCCGCGAAGCGCGCGCGGCGACCGTTCCCACATGTGTCTACGTCGAGACCGAATCCGCAGACACAGTGTCGGGCGTGCCACCCGCGCAGGCGTGGTGGGATGTTCCCGTGGCCGAGACCGCGAGCCGCAAGGCGGCGGTCGAGGCGCGCCGGACCTATGAGAGGCGAGTGCGGGCCCGTAGGCGTCATCTGTGACCGTCGGCCCGGCGCCATCTGTGACAACCAGCAGGAGTTCGAGGAGTACGCCATGACGAACGCCGTGACGAAGACCGTGCACCACTGGATCGGTGGCAAGACGGTCGAGGGCGCCTCGGGCCGCTCGGGGCCGGTCACCGACCCGGCGACCGGCGCCGTGACCACGCAGGTCGACTTCGCCTCCGTCGAGGAGGTGGACGCGGCGGTCGCCGCCGCGAAGGAGGCCTGGGCGACCTGGGGGCAGTCCTCGCTGGCCCAGCGCACCACCGTCCTGTTCAAGTTCCGTGCGCTGCTCGACGCGAACCGTGACGCGATCGCCGAGCTGATCACCGCCGAGCACGGCAAGGTGCACTCGGACGCGCTCGGCGAGGTCGCGCGCGGTCTGGAGATCGTGGACCTCGCCTGCGGGATCACCGTGCAGCTGAAGGGCGAGCTGTCGACCTCCGTGTCCAGCCGTGTGGACGTGGCCTCGATCCGGCAGCCGCTCGGTGTGGTCGCGGGCATCACGCCCTTCAACTTCCCGGCCATGGTGCCGATGTGGATGTTCCCGCTGGCCATCGCGTGCGGCAACACCTTCGTGCTCAAGCCCTCGGAGAAGGACCCGTCGGCGGCCATGAAGATCGCCGAGCTGCTCGCCGAAGCGGGCCTGCCCGACGGTGTGTTCAACGTCCTGCACGGTGACAAGGTGGCCGTGGACCGGCTCCTGGAGCACCCGGACGTCTCGGCGGTCTCCTTCGTCGGCTCGACCCCGATCGCCCGCTACATCCACACCACCGCCTCCGCCAACGGCAAGCGCGTCCAGGCGCTCGGCGGCGCCAAGAACCACATGCTGGTCCTGCCCGACGCCGACCTCGACGCGGCCGCCGACGCGGCTGTCTCGGCGGCGTACGGCTCGGCGGGCGAGCGCTGCATGGCCATCTCCGCCGTGGTCGCCGTCGGTTCGACCGGTGACGAGCTGGTCGCGAAGATCCGCGAGCGCGCCGAGAAGATCAAGATCGGTCCGGGCAACGACCCGGCGTCCGAGATGGGCCCCCTGATCACCGCGGCCCACCGCGA
The DNA here is from genome assembly GCF_011044995.1 of Streptomyces mesophilus. Lineage (GTDB taxonomy): Bacteria > Actinomycetota > Actinomycetes > Streptomycetales > Streptomycetaceae > Streptomyces > Streptomyces mesophilus. The sequence goes on from NZ_JAAKZW010000042.1 coordinate 20,871, forward strand.
CAAGGTGGCCTCGTACGTGCACGGTGCCGCGGACCAGGGCTCCGAGGTCGTCCTCGACGGCACGGGTTACACCGTCGAGGGCCACGAGGACGGCCACTGGATCGGGCTCTCGCTGCTCGACCGCGTCCCCGTCACGGCCGACGCGTACAAGGACGAGATCTTCGGCCCGGTCCTGTGCGTCCTGCGCGTCGACACGTACGAGGAGGGCCTGGCCCTCATCAACAACTCGCCCTTCGGCAACGGCACCGCGATCTTCACCCGCGACGGCGGCGCGGCCCGCCGCTTCCAGCTGGAGGTCGAGGCCGGCATGGTCGGCGTCAACGTCCCGATCCCGGTCCCCGTCGGCTACCACAGCTTCGGCGGCTGGAAGGACTCGCTCTTCGGCGACCACCACATCTACGGCAACGACGGCACGCACTTCTACACCCGCGGCAAGGTCGTCACGACCCGCTGGCCGGACCCGTCCGAGGCGCCGGCCGGCGTGGACTTGGGCTTCCCGCGCAACCACTGATCACATGGCGGTCTTCGCCGCGGCGGCCTCTCTCACCGCCGCCGCGGCGAAGCCGCGGATCACAGGGTGCGGGCGGGTGCCGGCGTCGGTCAGTTCCGGTTGGAACAAGGTGGCGAGGAAGAACGGGTGGCCCGGTAGCTCGGCGACGCGGACGGCGCCTTCGTCGTCCGTACCGCTGAAGTGCAGGCCGTGCTCGCGCAGGGTGCCCAGATAGTCCTCCACCAGGGCGTACGAGCAGTGGTAGCGCTCCAGTGACCGCTCGGTGCCGAGGAGTTCCCGTGCCAGGGTGCCCGGCTCGAGGCGGACGGCGCCCTCGTGTCCGACCAGGGAGCACGCGAGCGGCACGATCAGCTGCCTCTCGGCCGTCGGGTCGTTCTCGGCGTGCGCGGCATCGGCGAGACCGCAGACGTTCCGTGCGAACTCCAGGACCGCGTGCTGGAATCCGCCGCAGGTCCCGAGGAACGGGATGCGCTGTTCCCGTGCGGTGCGCACGGCCCTGAGGGCGCCCGCCTCGCTGCGGTAGGGGCTGCCCGGCAGCACCCAGATCCCGTCGAAGCCGTCCACCCCCTGGGCGGCCGCCTCCTCGGTCGGAATCCAGTACGCCTCCAGATCGAGGTGCTCGCGCTCGCGCAGCGCGCCGATGAGGCCCGGGATGCGGGTGTGGGAGCGGACGTTGGGGGAGCGGTCGCCGACGAGGGCGATACGCGCTGCGCGTGCTGTATGTGCTTCTTGTCCCGTAACGGGCAGGGCAGTCGTCATGTCCGCATCGTGAGCCCGGAGCCCACATCAGGTCCAACGATGATTCCTGGAGGCTGCATCAGCAGTACTGATGCAGCCTGGTGCGGCCCGATACGGCCTGATACAGACTGACGGACGTGGATCCTCATCTCCTGCGGACGTTCGTCGCCGTCGTCGACCAGGGTTCGTTCTCCGTCGCGGCGAGCACGCTCGGCTATACGCAGTCGGCCGTCTCCCAGCACATCGCGGCCCTCGAATCCGACCTCGGCGCACCGCTGTTGACCCGCCGGCCCGTCGCCCCGACCGCGGCCGGGGCCCGGCTCATGGAGCACGCCCGCCCGCTGCTCCTGCGCCTCGACGCGGCCCGCGCCGATCTGGCCCGGCTCAACCAGGCGCCACAGCAAGGGATTTCCCTCGCCTGTACGCCGCTGTCGCACCCCGCGCTCCTTGCCGCACCCCTGCCGGGGGACCGTCCGAGCCTCAGGGTCCTGGGCCGGGACGAAGCACTGAGAGCCGTGACATCAGGCGAGGTCGACCTCGCCCTCGTGGACGGAGCGGCCGCTCCCAGCGACCCGCTCGCGCTCGCGGACCTCGGGCCGCTCACCACCGTGCGGGTCGCCGAGGAGTCCTTGGCGGTCGTGCTGCCCGCCCAGCACCCCCTCGCCGGCCGTCCCTCCGTACGCCTCGCGGACCTGAGCGAGGCGCACTGGATCGACGCCCCCGACACGGGAGTTCCGCTGCCGCGGCTGCGGGTGGCGGCGGGCACCGACGGGTTCCGCGCCCGTACGACCTACGAAGGCACGGACGTCCTCACCCTCGGTGCCCTGGTCCGCGCGGGCCACGGACTCACCGTGCTGCCGGACTCCACGGCGCGGCGGCTGCACGGCGTGACCGTGACCGCGGTCTCGGCGCCGCACATCGTGCACCGGGTCGAGATGGTGCACGGGCGGCTGCCGCGGGGAGCGGCGCGTGAGCTGGTGGAGCGGATCGGAGCGGGGGAGGGCGGACCCGGGCAGGTCACGAGCCCTGCATCTGCTCCTCGATGATCTTGGACAGGTCGGCGGTGTCCTTCGCGGGCGGCGCCGTGATCTTCTTCGCGGCGCCGAACTTCTTGAAGTCCATGCTCATCTTCATGGCGCCCATGTCCTGCTTGATGCGGACCGGCATGTTCTGGCCGTCGAGCCAGATCTCCATGGTGACCTTGTCGAAGTCCTTGCCGATCGCGTTGGCGAGTCCTTCCCCGGCGCCGCCGAGCGAGTCCGCGGGGAACGTGGTCCTGTAGTGCGTCGTCTTCTTGCCGAGGACCGTCTCCTCGCCGACCTTCTCGACGTCCTTGGCGTCCTTGATGCCACGCAGGCCGGACGTCGGGTCGCCGGACACGGCGACCTGCTCGGCGGCCTCCTCGCCGAGCACGGCCGATACCTCGACCTTCGCCCAGTGCTTGTTCGCCAGCGGGCCCGCGGCCTGCGGCTGCACGTTGTAGTAGTAGGCGCCGTCGACGAGCAGCGCGCGCACCTTGTCGCCCTCCACCAGGGCGCTCATCCCGGCGGCCGCGGCGTCCATCCGCACGTCGTACGCCATCCCGCCGCCCTTGCCCCAGGCGAAGGTGCCTTCCATGGCGATGGGGTCGCCCTGGCCGAGGTCCGTGCTCATCGCGACCTCGGCCGAGCCGGCCTTCTGCGTCTGGTCGGACGCCTTGGTCAGCGCACTCAGGAGCGCCGCGCCGGTGTCGACGGTCGAGCCCGCTCCGCAAGCGGTGGCGCCGGCTGCGAGGACGACGAGGGCGGCCGTGGCCGCGAGGGTGCGCTTCATGAATCTCTGCCTCTGCTGGGGGTGTTCGCCTTGATCATGGCAACCCTAGGGAGGCGCGGAGGGCGTACGGCCGGACATAAGACCCGGATAAGCGGGACCTGAGTCACCAAGATCTGCGGGTCAGCCCGGTGGGTGCAGGAACTCGGCGGCCGCCTCGGTGACCGTTGCCGCGACGTGCGCGAGGGCGGGGACGTCGAGCTTCCACTGCTGCCAGTACAGAGGTACGTCCAGATGCTTGCCCGGCGCCAGTGCGGTGAGGGCGCCGGAGCTCAGGAGCGGTGCGGCCTGGAGGTCGGGGATCAGACCCCAGCCGAGGCCGGCGGCGACCGCGTCGAGGAATCCTTCGGACGTGGGGACGTAGTGGCGCAGCGGACCGGCGTCCGCGCGGCCGCGCGTGAGGGTGCGGACGAAGCGGTCCTGGAGCTCGTCGCGCCGGTCGTAGACCACCACCGGTGCCTGCGGCAGCCGGCGGGACAGCGGTCCCGGTGTCAGATGCCGTTCCTTGAACTCCGCGGTGGCGACCGGCAGATACCGCGAGAGGCCCAGCGGCCGTACCGTGCACCCCGCCACCGGCTCCGCCGACGAGGTCACCGCCGCCATCACGCGGCCCTCGCGCAGCAGCTTCGCGGAGTGCCCCTCGTCCTCGCGCAGGAGCTCGAAGCAGACCGGCGGGTCCTGCGGCACCCGGATCAGGGCGGTCAGGAACCAGGTGGCCAGGGTGTCCGCGTTCACGACGATGGGCAGCCGGGCCGCCCCGCGCGGTCCGTCGTCCGCGGGGTCGTCCTCGAGTCCGAGGTCCAGGTGCGCCGCCTGCTCGAGGGCCGCGAGCTGCCGCGCGAAACGCACGACGACCTCGCCGGACTCGGTCGGCCGCACCGGCTTCGTCCGCATCAGGAGCACCCGCCCGGTGCGCTGCTCGAGGGCTTTGATCCGCTGGCTGACCGCCGAGGGCGTCAGATGCAGGGCGGCCGCCGCGGCGTCGAAGGTGCCCTCGTCGACGGCGGCGAGGAGGGTGCGGACCAGGTCGTGGGGCAGTTCCATCGGCATGGCCGCTCCAGCCAGAGTCATTACGAGCGCTAAGGGTACGTAAGAAACTTTAGCTGTACTGAAGGCTCGCTGATCCTTAGCGTCGAAGGCATGAACAGCGGACTTCTCCCGGCGGTCGGCGCCGGCTTCGGCACCGGACTCTCCTTGATCGTCGCCATCGGCGCACAGAACGCCTTCGTGCTGCGTCAGGGCGTGCGCGGACAGGCCGTGCTCCCGGTGGTCGCCATCTGCGCCGCATCCGACGCCGTCCTGATCGCCCTCGGAGTGGCCGGCCTCGGTGCCGTGGTCACCGCCTGGCCGCCCGCGATGACGGTCGTCGGCCTGGCGGGCGGCGCGTTCCTGAGCGGATACGGCGTGCTGGCCGCCCGGCGCGTGCTGCGTCCGGCGGACGGTGGCCAGGGGCTGCGGGCGCAGGGCGCGGGGACGCGTTCGATACGGGCCGCCGTGCTCACCTGCCTGGCGCTGACCTGGCTGAACCCGCATGTCTACCTGGACACGGTGCTGCTCCTCGGCTCGGTGGCCGCGCAGCGCGGGGACCTGCGGTGGGTGTTCGGCGCCGGCGCGATGCTCGGCAGCCTGGTGTGGTTCGCGGCCCTCGGGTACGGGGCGCGGCTGCTCAGCGGTGTCCTCGCGCGGCCGACGGCCTGGCGGGTGGTGGACGGCGCGGTGGCGGTGACGATGCTGGCCCTGGGCGGGATGCTGCTGTTGCGCACGCTGTGAGCACGTACCGCAAGCCGTACCGCTACCCGCCGAACTCCCACGTCAGCACCGCGCACACCCCGTCCTGCCGCGCACCGGTCGCCCGGTACGTCGCCAGCGCCCCCTCGTTGTCCGTGTCCACCGGCACCCACATGTCGTAGCACCCCAGCTTCCGAGCCAGGGCGGCGAGTTCGCCGATGAGTGCCGTCGCGATCCCCCTGCGTCGGTACGGAGCGTCCACGCCCATCTCGTACAGGCACATCTCCACCCCCTTGTCGGGGTGATGGATCTCGATGCCGGTGACGAAGCCGGTGGGGACGCCGTCCTCGTACGCGAGGAACATGTGGTGGCCGCCGGCCGCGAGGAAGCGGCGGGTGGCCTCCTCGCGGGGCGGGGCGTCGAAGAGGTGGGCTGCTGCTGTCACCTGGTCAACGTCGGTGGCGCGGCGGATGTCCATTCCTCATCGGTATCACGGGAGTCGGCGGACTTCGGGGTTCCGCGCAGACGGGACCTCAGCCGGCGCCACAGCGCGCGCGGACCGCCCGCGCGGCGGATCCGGCGGCCGACCCAGACCAGCAGGGCCAGCGTGAAGAGTGCGCCGAGGGCCGGCCAGGGCACGGCCAGGAAGGAGGTCTCGCGCGTCGTCTGCGCCACCTTCGGCTCGTCGAACGCGCCGGCCTTCGCCTTCACCGTCACCCAGTCCAACTGGGGTGAGCCCGCCCAGGGTTCGGTGAACTCCACGCGCTGGCCGGGCAGCAGCTCCAGCTTCAGGGCGCGAGGGCGCTGGGTCAGGACGTCGCGCCCGAACAGGCCCTCCGCGGAGAGCTGGATCGTGGGGCGCAGACGGACGTTGCCGCGGTTGACCAGGACGTAGCGGACCGTGGCCTTGGCGTCCGAGACCCAGGGGATCAGGGGAGCGGCGCGATCGACCGAGACCGACTCGACCGCCAGGTCGGGTGCGAGAGGCCCGCTGACCCGCAGATACATCCGCGCGCCGACCGAACGCTGCACGCCCACCTGGACCTTGTCCTTCTTGCGGATGCTCTCCACCTTGGTGTTGAGCGCCACGATGCCGCCGATGTGATCACCGGGGGTGGCGTCGGCGGGCACCTTGAGGCGGAACGGGATGTCCACCCGCTGGTGCGCCTCGACCGTGAGGGTGGTGTCCCGGGCGGCGTCGTTCTTGCCGAGCAGCATCCACGTGCCGACATCCGTCGGCTCGCGCTCCACCGGCAGCAGCGCGAACGCGCCGCCTTGCGGGGTGTTGATCGCGTCCGTGGCGAAGACCCGGAAGGTGAGGGCCTCATCCGAGGTGTTGGCGATGGTGACGCTGTCCTCGATCTCGCCGCCCGGGTCCGCCTCATGGGCGAAGTACTCGCGGGTGCGCTTGTCCGAGCCCTCCGGCGGTGTGGGGAAGACCGCCCAGGTGCCGTTGTCCGCCGCGCGGGCGGTGGTCGGCGGTCCTGTGAGGGTGATGAGCAGGCCGACCACTGCGGCCACGATCAACGCGTACGGTCTGGTCATGCCTGCTCCAAGAAGCCTGAGTCGTACGGGAGTTGGGGCGGGGCACGCCCTGAAGTGACCGAGCCGGAGCGCGCCCCGCCCCCTTGCGGGGTTACGCCATGGAGAACGTGACGACCGACTGATAGGCGTCCGCGAACATGAACGGCGGAAGCTTCAGCGAGGCACCACCGCCGACCGCGAACTCGCCACCGGTCAGCTCCTCACCGCCGGGCGCCTGGGAGGCGACCTGCTTCGGTGTGTCCGTGATCGCACCGGCCGCGCCCACAGCGCATGGGCTCGGGCTGTCCGGGTTGGTCACGGCGCAGGTCGGCGCGATGGTGAGCGCCGCTGTGTTCATCGCGTGCCCGGTGGCCGTGTTGAGGAACGGTGTCCTCGTCACGGTCACGTCCCAGCCGAGGCTGCCACCGCGGAAGTCCTGTACGGCGGCGGCGTTGAAGGTGCCCGTCACCGTCTGGGACTTGCCGTTGATGGTGATCGAGCCCAGGTCGAGCGTGGGCAGACCGCCCGCGGGTCCGATCGCCAGAGCGCCCGGAAGCACCTCGATGTCGACAGGGTGCGGCACGCCTTCGATCGGGGTGACCCAGACGAAGGCCTTGCCCGGGGTGGCGCCGATCCGGATGCTGTCCGCCTTGGTGGTGACCGTGAGCGAACAGGTCGCGTTACCGGCCGCGTCCGCCGTTCCCGTACCGGTGTCGGTGTCCACGCCGGCCAGGGACGCGGTACAAGTCACCGGCCCTGGTGCGAAGTTGACACCAGTCGCCGTCACGGCCGTCCCCGGACCACCGTTGTTCGGGGTCAGTTTGGTCGTGGTCGGCACGGTCGGCACCGGGATCTGGTTGGTGACGATGGCGACCTTCGGCGCGTTCGCCGTGCACGTGGTTTCCTGCGCGCCCAGCGGCGGGTTGGTGATCGTGGTGATGGTCTTGGACGAATCCGCCAGCCACTTGATGGCACCCGGGCTCGCGGACGCCGGGATGGTGATCGGCGCGTTGTTGGTCCAGGGCGCGATCGACGGCTCACCGTTCGCCGGGACGGTCTGCGGGTCCTGAACGGCGCCGGTGACGGTCACCTTGGTGCCGGCCGGGATCCCCGCGTTCTCCAGCTCGAAGGTGACCGACGGCGTCATCGTCAGCGTCAGCTGCAACGGCACCGTCACGCCGGTCGGCGAGGGTGTCACCTTGACCGAACCGGCCGGCAGGACATCGCCCGGCTGTACCTCGTCCGGCACCTCCACCGTGTACGTGGAGTTCATGTCGCGCGGGTTCGGCGACGGAGAGCCCGGTGGCAGCTGGCAGTGCATGCTGGCCGTGGCGGTGCCCGTCACGGCGCTCGCGGGGGCCGCGAGCCCCACGACACCCGCCCCCACGGCTAGGGCCAGCGCTCCCACGCAGGCCAGACTTCGCTTACGGGTCGTTCTCACTGGGTGGTGCCCCCTTGGGTCGTGATCCTCGTATGCGATACGGCAGTTGGGCAGCCGTAAGTGATCACAGGAGGTGTCGGCCCAAGGCATTGAGTGCTTACATGGGACCGGCACTCCTGTGCCGACGGACCGGCCACCCTTGACCTGTTGGCGCGGGAAAGGGTGGCCGGTTTGGTATGTGGTGCGGCTCGTTGCTCATGGCTGTGGTGCGGTGGTCGCATTAGCGCGCCAGGTGCCGGAGATGTCAATGACATGTGAAGGTCGCCGGGGACCACGTTTGACGGTCCGTCAGGTGTGAAAGCGCTCCCATTCTGATATGCCCCCTATGTCCGCAGTAAGGTGCGCTTTAGGTGGCCCGTTACCGAAGGAGCGCCACGTACTGCGTCTGCGGTACGCCGCGCACGTCTCCTACCTCTGGGGGAGGCCCGGGGTCTCCGTCCGGCGGGGGCCGCGGTTGTCACAGCGTCCGCTTACGCTCGTAGGCATGGATCTTCGACTGCCCGCGCTGAAGCGTGCCCGGACACGCCCCCGACGGCTCGCCGCCGCGGGGGCCGCGCTCGCGGTGCTCGTGGGCGCCGGCACCTGGACCGCCGTGGCGACCGCCGACGACAAGCCCGCCGTGCACCGCGCGGACGCGCTGATGCAGATGGACGGGGCGCGGATCGACACCTCGTACTTCACGGCGGGCGGCAGTGACACCAAGCGCCCCGCCGTCCTGATCGGACACGGCTTCGGCGGCAGCAAGAAGGATGTCCGGGCCCAGGCCGAGCGGCTCGCCGAGCGCGGCTATGCGGTGCTCACGTGGTCGGCGCGCGGCTTCGGCAAGTCCACCGGCAAGATCGGGCTGAACGATCCGAAGGCCGAGGTCGCCGATGTCTCGCGCATGATCGACTGGCTGGCGAAGCGCCCCGAGGTCCAGCTCGACAAGAGCGGCGACCCGCGCGTGGGCGTGACCGGCGCCTCCTACGGCGGCGCGATCTCCCTGCTCGCGGCCGGACACGACGAGCGCGTCGACGCGATCGCGCCGCTCATCACGTACTGGAATCTGTCGGACGCCCTGTTTCCGAACGGGGTCCTGAAGAAGCTCTGGGCGGGATACTTCCTGTCCACCGGCGGCGGCTGCGACAAGTTCGAGCAGCAGATCTGTGAGATGTACAACCGCGTCGCGGTCGCGGGCAAGCCCGACGCGAAGGCGGAGCGGCTCCTTGAGGAGCGCAGCCCGTCCGCGGTCGGCGACCGGATCAAGGTGCCCGCGCTGATCCTGCAGGGCCAGACCGACTCGCTGTTCCCGCTCGGCCACGCCGATGCGATGGCGAAGGCCATAGGGGACAACGGAGGACCGGTCGCCGTCGACTGGATCGCCGGCGGCCACGACGGCGGCGACATGGAGGCCCCGCGGGCCGACGGCCGCGTGGCCGGCTGGTTCGACCGCTACCTCAAGCAGGACAAGGGCGCCGACACCGGTCCCGCGTTCCGGGTGACCCGTACCGGGGGAGTGGACTCCACCGACGGACGGGCGCAGCTCAGGGGCGCGACCGACGGGCAGTACCCGGGGCTCGACAGCGGCATGAAGACCGTCGAGCTGAACAAGGGCACCAAGTCCCTGGACAATCCGGCGGGTTCGAGCCCGCCCGCGATCTCCACGGTGCCCGGCCTCGGCGGCGGTCTGAGCCAGCTGTCCTCGCTCGGGCTCGGCGGGCTCTCGCTCGACTTCCCCGGCCAGTTCGCGGCCTTCGACTCGGCGCCGCTGGAGAAGGACCTGCAGATCACCGGCTCGCCCACCGCGAAGGTACGGGTGCAGTCCGACTCCGGCGAGGCGGTGCTCTTCGCGAAGGTGTACGACGTGGGGCCCGACGGGCGGCAGCAGGTGCTGCCCTCGCAGCTCGTCTCGCCGATCAGGGTCACCGACGCCGAGGAAGGCCGCGAGGTCGACCTCACGCTGCCCGCGATCGACCATGAGGTGCGGTCGGGGCACAAGCTGCGCCTCGCCCTCTCCTCCACGGACCTCGGCTATGCCTCTCCCGTCGAGCCCGCCACGTACAAGGTGACCCTGCTCGACGACCTGAGCGTGCCCACGGCGCCCGGTGTGAAGACCGCCGCCGCGCCGCTGCCCGCCTGGGTGTGGGCGCTGCCGCTGGTGGGCGTGGTGCTCGCGGCAGGGCTCCTGTTCACCGCCCGGCGCCGCGTGGCCGCACCGCCCGCGGACCCCGAGCTGGCCGAAGTGCCGCTGCAGATCACCGACTTGAGCAAGAAGTACGGCAAGTCCGACCGGTATTCCGTACGGGATCTGGGCTTCCGCGTCGAGAAGGGCCAGGTCCTCGGGCTGCTCGGACCGAACGGCGCGGGCAAGACCACCACCCTGCGCATGCTCATGGGCCTGATCACCCCCGACGCCGGAGAGATCCGCGTCTTCGGGCACGCGATCCGGCCCGGCGCCCCGGTCCTGTCCCGGGTGGGCGCGTTCGTCGAGGGCGCGGGCTTCCTGCCGCACCTGAGCGGACGGGAGAACCTGGAGCTGTACTGGGCCGCGACCGGCCGTCCCGCCGAAGACGCCCATATCGAGGACGCGTTGGAGATCGCCGGCCTCGGCGACGCCCTCGCCCGCGCCGTGCGCACGTACTCGCAGGGCATGCGCCAGCGCCTCGCCATCGCCCAGGCCATGCTCGGCCTGCCGGACCTGCTGATCCTCGACGAGCCCACCAACGGACTCGACCCGCCGCAGATCCGCGAGATGCGCGAGGTGATGATCCGGTACGCGGCCGCCGGGCGCACCGTCATCGTCTCCAGCCATCTGCTCTCCGAGGTCGAGCAGTCCTGTACGCATCTGGTCGTCATGGACCGGGGGCGGCTCGTACAGGCCGGACCCGTCGCCGAGATCGTCGGCTCGGGCGAGACGCTCCTCGTGTCCACGGCCGAGCCCGTGACGGAGGCCGTGGCCGAGAAGATCGACTCCCTGCCCGGCATCGGCTCCGCGGCGATCGCGGAGAGCGGTCTGCTCGTACGGCTCGACGGCGCGAGCGTGACCGACCTGCTCACCGAACTCCTGCGCCTCGAAGTACCGGTGACCGGTGTCGGACCGCACCGCCGCCTCGAGGACGCGTTCCTGAACCTGATCGGAGGCTCGGCATGAGCACTGAGGTGAAGCCGGCCGAGGCCGCACCCGGCTACCGCGCCCGACGCACCCTGCCCTTCCGGGTGGAGGCGCTGCGCCAGCTGAAACGCCGCCGCACGCTGGTGATGGCCGGGATCCTGACGGTCCTCCCCTTCGTCCTGGTCGCGGCCTTCGCGATCGGCGGCACCCCCGACGGGGACGGCGACCGCGGCCCGACCCTGATGCAGACGGCCACCGAATCCGGCGCCAACTTCGCGGCGACCTGCCTCTTCGTCTCGGCCGGGTTCCTGCTCGTGGTGCCCGTCGCGCTGTTCCACGGCGACACCGTGGCCTCCGAGGCCAGCTGGTCCTCGCTGCGCTATCTGCTCGCGGCGCCCGTGCCGCGCGCCCGGCTCCTGTGGAGCAAGCTCGCGGTGGCGCTGGCGTTCAGCGCGGCGGCGATGCTGCTGCTCCCCCTGGTCGCACTCGTCGTGGGCACGGCGGCGTACGGCTGGGGTCCCCTGCAACTCCCCACCGGCGGCGGGATCGGGGCGGGGGAGTCGGCCGGACGGCTCCTGATCGTGGTCGTGTACGTATTCGTGTCCCAACTGGTCACCGCGGGCCTCGCGTTCTGGCTCTCCGTGAAGACCGACGCCCCGCTCGGCGCGGTCGGCGGCGCGGTGGGCCTGACCATCGTCGGCAACGTCCTCGACGCGGTCACCGCACTCGGCGACTGGCGCGATGTGCTGCCCGCGCACTGGCAGTTCGCGTGGATCGACGCGCTCCAGCCCAAGCTGGAGTGGGGCGGGATGCTCCAGGGCGCGGCGGTCTCAGTCACGTACGCGGTGGTCCTGATCGCGCTCGCGTTCCGGGCGTTCTCGCGGAAGGACATCGTGTCCTGAACACCACCGTTCGGGGCGGGGCCAGCCGGTCGCGTACGCGGTGAAGGCGGCCCAGGCCGTGGGTTTGAGAGGGGGACCCGCTGTCGCGCCATTTGGTGCGAAACGGACAGTGTGCGAGACATTGGGTCCCCCTCTCGGGTTCTCCGGATAGGTGGGGGCAACCAGCCGTCCAGGGGCGGACGTTATGGTTCCGCGATTGGGGTGATCGGTCCGTCGTCGGGTTGTGACCGGGGCGCGATCTTCGTTATCGGTCCGCGATCGGCGTTGCCGCATCGCAACCCTTCCGCAATAGGCCGGACCGCACATTCCTGAAGTCCCCTGCGTCACAGTCACAAGACCGATGACCGAGGGGGCACGTGATGCGACGCACAGGAGTACGGTCCGGGGCGCTCGCCCTGGTGATGGCCGGGGCGCTGCTCGCCACCGGCTGTGGCGCCGGGGGCAGCAGCGACGGCAACCGGGCGAGCGAGGGGGGAGGGAACAAGGCCGACAGCGCGCCCATGCCCGCGCCGGACCAGCCGCGAGGCACCGAGGGATCCGAGGGTGCGCAGAAGGACGGGGAGAGCCGGGAGATCGCACCCGAACCCGATTTCCTCTCCACGTTCGCGCTCGATGTGGACACGGCGTCGTACGGCTACGCACGCCGCTCGCTCGAAGAGGGCCGGCTGCCCGACCCGGCGAACGTACGGCCCGAGGAGTTCGTCAACAGCTTCCGCCAGGACTACGAGCGGCCCGACGGCGACGGCTTCTCGGTGAGCGTCGACGGTGCCCGTACGGGCGATCCGGACTGGTCCCTGCTGCGGGTCGGCCTGGCCACCCGCGGCGGTGACGGGGAACGGCGGCCGCCCGCGGCCCTCACCTTCGTCGTGGACATCTCGGGGTCCATGTCCGAGCCCGGCCGGCTCGATCTCGTACGGGACTCCCTCGACCTCATGACGGACCGGCTGCGCTCCGACGACCGGGTGGCCATCGTGACGTTCTCCGACGAGGCCGACACCGTCCTGGAGATGACCCGGATCGGCGGCAACAAGGACCGCATCCACGACGTGATCGACGACCTGGAGCCCACCGACTCGACCAATGTCGCGGCCGGTGTGGAGGAGGGCTACGACACCGCCGTGGACGGCAAGGTCCCCGGCTCCACCAACCGCGTCGTGCTGCTCTCCGACGCGCTCGCCAACGTCGGCGAGACGGACGCCGACGGGATCCTGGAGCGCATCGAGGACGAGCGCAAGGAGCACGGCATCACCCTGTTCGGGGTCGGGGTGGGCAGCGAATACGGCGATCAGCTGATGGAGCGGCTCACCAACAAGGGCGACGGGCACACCACGTACGTCTCGAGCATCGACGAGGCCGAGAAGGTCTTCTGCGACGACCTGCCCGCCCATATCGAGCTGCGCGCCCGCGACGCCAAGGCGCAGGTGGCCTTCGACCCGCAGACGGTCAAGCAGTTCAAGCTGATCGGCTACGAGAACCGCGAGGTCGCCGACGAGGACTTCCGCGACGACCGCGTGGACGGCGGCGAGGTCGGCCCCGGCCACACTGTCACGGCGCTCTACGCGGTACGGCTGCGCGACGGCGCCGACGGCGGGCATGTCGCCACCGCCAGCGTCCGCTGGCTCGACCCCGACAACCGGTCCCCCTCCGAGGAGTCCGAGCAGATCGAGGCCTCCGCCCTGAACAAGCCCCTGTGGGGCGCCGGCGCCGACGAGTCGCTCCAAGTCGCCGCCGTGGCCGGGTACTTCGCGGACGGCCTGCGGGCCGAGTCGGGCTACCGGCCGTGCGAGTCGGAGACCGAGTGCACCGAGGACGACATGGCGCCGACGCCGGGCGGCTCCCTGCCCGGCGCACCGTCGCTGCCGGAACTCCGGCGCGAGGCCCAGCAGTTGGCCACCTCGACGGGTGACGCCGCGGTACGGGACCTCGCCACCTCCCTCGAGCAGGCCTGCCGCCTCCTGGGCCTGGAGCCCGCACCCGAGCGGGATGACCGCGACGGAGGCGGGGAGCCGGAGGGGGAGCTGTAAGCAGTGGGATCTCCCCTTCCGCAAGAACAATGGCGGGACAGCCGCGCGACGGCGGAAGGGGACGGGTAGGGGTGCCAGTTACACGGGCGCCCCCGACGTCAACGGCACCCCTTCACGGGAACGGCGCCATTGCCCGTGTAACTGGCACCCCGGACCGGCACCGACCCCACAACGCAACCGCAGCGCGGCCCAGCGGCGGGGTGCGGAGCGGGGCGAGGAGCGGGGTGGGGAGCCGTGAGTGCGGAGCCGGTCAGTCGCGGCTCGAACTGCCGCTCCTGCCGCCCTTGCTCGCCGCCCGCGTCAGCTCGCCCGCGCCCCGGGTGACGGCCGCGATGATCCGCACCCAGCGCGGGCCGCCGCGTTCGGCCCACACGATGCACACCAGGCCGAAGACGACGAGAGCGAGCAGCCCGGAGAAGAAGGCGATCTCCACAACGGTCCCCCTTGAACATGGCGGCCGCCCCCTGCGTCCGCCGAAGTCGGGGCATCATTGCAGATCAGAGCCCGGGGCGGCATGCGCCCCGGGCTCTGTGGATCATCCCGTTACACCGGTGTTGCGCTTCTACAGCAGCGAGTACAGCAACTTGTTCGGCGAACCCGTGCGCGGGTCCTGGACCTTGCCGGTGGTCGCCCCGTTCACCAGCGCGTCCCGTACCTGCGCGGGGGCGGCGCCGGGGTTGGCGGCCAGGTGGAGGGCCGCGACACCGGCCGTGTGCGGCGCCGCCATCGACGTACCGCTGATGGTGTTGGTCGCGGTGTCGTTGGTGATCCAGGCCGAGGTGACGCTCACACCGGGCGCGAACAGGTCCAGGCATGTGCCGTAGTTGGAGAACGACGCGCGCCGGTCGTTGCGGTCGGTCGCACCCACCGTGATCGCCTCGGGGACCCGGGCCGGCGAGGAGTTGCAGGCGTTCTGCGGCCAGCCGAGGAAGTTGCCGTTGCCGGCCGCGAGCGAGTAGGTGACACCGGAGGCGATGGAGCGCTTCACGGCATTGTCGAGCGAGGTGTTCGCGCCGCCGCCCAGGCTCATGTTCGCCACGGCCGGCTTGACCGCGTTCGCGGTCACCCAGTCCACGCCCGCGATCACTCCCGCGGTGGTGCCGGAACCCTGGCAGTCGAGGACGCGGACGCCGACGAGCTTGACGCCCTTGGCGACGCCGTAGTTGCTGCCGCCCACGGTGCCGGCCACATGCGTGCCGTGCCCGTTGCAGTCCTGCCCGTTCTGACCGCCGCCGACCGTGTCGGTACCGATGCTCGCGCGCCCGCCGAAGTCGCTGTGCGAGGTGCGGATGCCGGTGTCGATGATGTACGCCGTCACATTGGACGCGTTCGTGTTGTACGTGTACGTCGTGGAGAGCGGGAGGTCCCGCTGGTCTATTCGGTCGATGCCCCAGGTGGCGTTCGGCTGGGTCTCGCTGACGGAGACCCGCGCGTTCTGCTCGACGTAGGCGACCTCGGGGTCCGCGGCGAGTTCCTTGGCCTCGGCCTGGGAGAGCTTGGCCGCGAAGCCCTTCACCGCGCTGCCGTAGACATGCGTGAGGCTGCCGTCGTACTCGCCGGTCAGCGAGCGGGCGGCGGACCTCGTCTCGGCGCGCGATGCCGAACCGTCCTTGAGGACGACGATCCAGCTGCCGTCGACGGCCGTCGACCCCGGCGCGTACCGGAGATCGCCCGCGGCGGGCGCGGAGTGGGCGGGGGAGCCGGCGAACTGGATGCCGGCGGCGAGCAGGACGGGCACGAACAGCGCGCCGAGTCTGCGGGAGGACGAACCCATGGTGGAGCACCTGACCTTTCGTTGACCGACCGGTCCGCACACCCGCGAGGAAGCGGTGGGTGCGGCCCAGGTGGGGAACGGGCAATGAGGTGTGCGCGGTGCGTGACGGCAACCCCTGGGCGGTGCGAGGGGTGCCGTGAAACATCATGGCGTCACGCTGTGCATGCCAAACCTGCGCCTGCGGTGAGGGATTGTGCAGATCCGGTCAGGGCCGGCCGCACAACTCCCGTACCGCTTGGGCGGGATCGGTCGGGAAGCGGAAGCCCGTGCGCTGAAACGAGCCGGTGAGATTGGCGAGAAACCGGCGGGTGGTGAGCGGCGCCTGCGTCGCCTCGCGGAGCTCCGCGAGGCCGCCGCAGCGCAGGGCGCGCCGGGCCGCCTCCACCTGCGACGGGTCGACGCCGTCGGGGAGTTCACCGGCGCCGCGGTCGGCGATCACCCACGCGTCCGGCAGATGCTTGTCGTGCCCGACCCGCCCGCCAGGTCGAGGGCCGCACCGTCCAGCGGGACCGAGGTGCCATTGTGGCCGAGCACCGGGTAGACACCGGTCACGGTGGGAGCACCGGCCGTGAGCTGCACGGGCCCGGGGAACAGCAGCGCCGGCGGCTTGGCGGTGCGCGCCGCACGGCCGTAGCGGGCGTGCCAGTCGGCGCCCGCGAACGTGTGGTGCAGCGGATGCGGATCGGCGTTCTGCGCCACGTACACCCCGCGTTCGTCCGCGATGCCGGCCGGGCCGACCCGCCCCTCGTAATCGATCCGCAGCACGCTCGCGCACACCGCCGCCCACACCGCGACCCCCACCGAGGCCAGCGCGGCCGCGCGGCTCGCGGGCGCGAGGAAGACCGGAAGCAGCATCAGGAACAGGCCGGGGAGCAGCATCCGGCCGTGCATGAAGTCCCCGCCGACCTTGATGACATACGCCCAGCACAGAACACCGGCGAGGACCGGCGCGAGCACCGGCACCCACGGCACCCGCACCGACGTACGCGCCGGCAGCACCGCCGCGAGCACGAACAGCGCGGGCACCCACAGCAGATACGGTCCTGCAAAGTCGCCGAGGTACGCGAACCCGCGCGCCCACAGGCTCTGCGATGCCTCCTTGGTGACCGCCGGCAGCGGCACGAGGTGCCCGTAGTAGCCCGCGCGGAAGATCTCGTACGCCGCGGGAAGCGCGAGTGCCGCCCCCAGGCCGGCCAGGGTGCGCCGCCTTCCCGGCCGGACGAGCAGCCACTGGGCGCCGAGGAACACCGCCGACACCAGGCCCAAGTCCGGTCTCACCAGCGGCCCGAGGCCGAGCACCACCGACGTCCACACCGAGGCGGGCCGGGTCACCAGAAGCAGCCAGCCACCCGCGAGCCAGCACGTGGCGAGCCCCGTCTCCAGACCGGAGGTGGCGAAGTCCCACACCGGGGGCAGCGCGAGCAGCAGGGGTGCGCCCAGCGGCAGCGTCGCCGAACTCCCGTAAAGGCGCAGGCAGCCGTACGCGGCGAGCGCGAAACCGGCGGCGGTCAGGAGCAGCCCGCCGTAGACGGCCGCCCGCGCGAGGTCCACGCCGGTCACTCCCGCCGCGGCGAGCAGCCACTGCCAGAGCGTGCCGGTGGAGGCCTCGGCGCGTTCGCCGGGATTGAACACCGGGCCGTTGCCCGCCAGGATCTGCCGGACCGTGCGGACATAGATGAGGGCGTCGTCGGACATCCAGCGCCGCTGGAACCCGGCGACCAGGATCACCAGCGCGGGCAGCGCGATGAGGGCGGCCCGCAGTCCGCGCCGGGGCCGGGCTCCGTCCTCGGTGAACTCCACGGTGTGGGTGGGTGCGTACGTCGTGGCCATGCTCCGACCCTCACCCGGGGCGGGCCCCGGGCGGCGCGGGCGCGCCGGAGGTGTGGGCCTGACGGGTGCACACGATGCCCCCTGCCGGAGGCATTGATTTCGCGTTACGCATCGGTAAGTTGACCCTTGCGTAAAGAACTTGGCACCTCCCGAGCAAGGCGCTCGGCACACCTGCGTGAAGAACGTGGCACCACCGCACCACTCGTCGTGACCAGCGGAGCAGCGGACCAACGGAGCCGACCATGGGCGTACGCAAGGATCTGAAGCGGGCGAAACAGCGCAGCGATCTCGCGGCCAGGGCCCGCACCGAGCTGCTCCGCGAGGACGGGGTGGTCCGCGAGGCGCGCGTGGCCGCCCTGGTCGCCGAGAAGCCCGGCGGCTCGGTCGCGGACATCCCCTTCGCCAACGCGCTGGAGGACCCCCACGCCGTGGTGGTCCGGCGCAAGGAGGCGGGCGAGTGGCGGGCGGTGACCGCCGAGACCTTCGCGCGTGAAGTCACCGCCGCGGCAAAGGGGTTGATCGCCGCGGGCCTCGAACCGGGCGGCCGCGTCGCCCTGATGTCCCGTACGCGCTACGAATGGGCCGTCCTCGACTTCGCGATCTGGGCGGCCGGCGGCCAGTCCGTGCCCGTGTACGCCACCTCCTCCGCCGACCAGATCGCCTGGATCGCCGAGGACTCGGGCGCCGGCATCGTGATCGCGGAGACGGCCGAGAACACCGCGACCGTCCGTACGGCCATCGGCGACAAGGCCAGGCTCTTCGAGCTGGATGCGGGCGCGATCCTCGAACTGGCCACGCTGGGCCGCGACATACCCGACGAGGAGGTGGACAAGCGCCGGGCCGCCCTCACCCCCGAGACCATCGCCACGGTCTGCTACACCTCCGGCACCACCGGACGCCCCAAGGGCTGTGTGCTCACGCACGGCAATCTGCACGCGGAGGCCGCCAACACGGTCGAGCTCCTGCACCCGGTCTTCCAGGAGGTCACCGGACAGATCGCCTCGACCCTGCTCTTCCTGCCGCTCGCGCACATCCTGGGCCGCGCGATCCAGATCGCCTGCCTCCTCGCCCGGATCGAGATCGCCCACTGCCCGAGCATCAAGCCCGACGAACTGCGGCCCGAACTCCGCTCCTACCGGCCCACGTTCATCGTCGGCGTCCCGTATCTCTTCGAGAAGATCCACGACACGGGACGCGCGACCGCGGAGAAGATCGGCCGCGGCGCCTCGTTCGAGCGCGCGGACCGGATCGCGGTGCGCTTCGGCGAGGAGTATCTGCAGAAGTTCCTGGGGACCGGCAAGGGACCCTCGCTCGGTACCTACCTCGCCTGGGGCCTGTACGACCTGCTCGTCTACCGCCGTATCCGCAAGGAACTCGGCGGCCGCCTGCGCTACGCGATCAGCGGCGGCTCACCCCTCGACCCCCGGCTCAACCTCTTCTTCTACGCCGCCGGAATCATCATCTACGAGGGCTACGGCCTCACGGAGACCACCGCGGCCGCCACCATCACACCCCCGCTCGGCCCACGCCCGGGGACCGTCGGGCTGCCCGTCCCCGGTACGGCCATCCGGATCGCCGAGGACGGGGAGGTGCTGATCCGCGGCGGCATCGTGTTCGGCGCGTACTGGAACAACGAGCGGGCCACGGACGAAGTCCTGGACGACGGCTGGTTCGCGACCGGCGACCTCGGTGAGCTCGACGGTGACGGCTATCTGCGGATCACCGGCCGCAAGAAGGACATCCTCGTCACGAGCGGCGGCAAGAACGTCGCGCCCGCCGTCCTCGAGGACCGGCTGCGCAGCCGCCCGCCGATCGGCCAGTGCCTGGTCGTCGGCGACAACCGGCCGTTCATCGGGGCCCTGGTCACCCTGGAGCCGGACGCGGTCGCGCACTGGCTGTCCGTACGCAAGATGCCGGCCGGCACCCCGCTCGCGGACGTCTGCCGCGACCCCCGCATGATCGCGGATGTGCAGCGGGCCGTGGACTACGCGAACGAGGCCGTCTCACGGGCCGAGTCGATCCGCGGGTTCCGGCTCGTGGAGGGCGAGTTCAGCGAGGAGAACGGACTCCTGACCCCCTCGATGAAGGTCAAGCGGGGTGCCGTGATGCGGGCTTACGAGGGGGAGATCGCCGCGCTGTACGGGGGCTGACCGGGTCGTACGGGCCCGGAGTCGTACGGGCCTTTCGTCATGGGCAGTCGGGACCTTCGCCGTCCGTGGGCGCGCCCCGGGTGGCACACGCTGGGAGCAGCGAACTTACGGTTCCGTAAGTTACGACGGCGACACCGATCGAGGACGACATGCCGACTGCTCCGCTCCGCGCACCCAAGGTCACGGCCGACGGGGCGCCGCCCCAGGTGATCCAGGGCGGCATGGGCGTGGGCGTCTCCGGCTGGCGGCTCGCGCGCGCCGTCTCCCGTACGGGCCAGCTCGGCGTCGTCTCCGGCACCGCGCTCGACGCGGTCCTCGCCCGCAGGCTCCAGCTCGGCGACCCCGGCGGAGACGTCCGCCGCGCGCTCGCCGCCTTTCCGGTGCCGGAGCTCGCGGCCGCCGTGCTCGAGCGGTACTACGTGCCGGGCGGGCTCGCCGAGGGCGAGCGTTTCCGTACCGAGCCCATGCTCCGGGCCGAGCGCGGCGAGGCGGGCGAACTGCTCACCGTGCTCGGCAACTTCGTCGAGGTCTGGCTGGCGAAGGAGGGTCACGAGGGCGTCGTCGGCGTCAACTACCTCGCGAAGGTCCAACTCGCCCTCGCCCCCGGCCTGTTCGGCGCGATCCTCGCGGGGGTCGACTACGTCCTGGTCGGCGCCGGGGTGCCCGCCCATGTCCCGGAACTCGCCACGCGCCTGTCGCGCGGCGAGCCGGTGACCGTGGAACTCACCGTCGACGGCGATACGGAGCCGTACCTGCACCGCTTCGATCCGCGGTCCCTGCCGGCCGGGGGCGCGGTGGCCGCGGAGCCCGGCGCCGGCGGGCGGTGCGATGGGGGAGAGGGGCCCTGTGAGTGCGGTGGGG
>NZ_JAAKZW010000430.1 GCF_011044995.1 Streptomyces mesophilus
CTTTGACGGGATTCTGATGGGGCGGGCCCGTGCGCGGCTGGTCGGGCCGTACGCGACGGGCGGGGGTCGACGCGCTGGCCAGGGCTCGGTCGGCCTTGGTCAGGTGCCTGTGGTCAGTCGCCCTCGACGATCTCGCCGTCGCTCAGCTCGAGGACCCGGTCCGCGAGGTCCAGCATCGCCGCGTCGTGGGTGGCGACCAGGGCGGTGACCCCTTCGCTGCGGACGACCGCGCGAAGGAGTTCCATGACCGCGTGCCCGGTCTCGGCGTCGAGCTGGCCGGTGGGTTCGTCGCAGATGAGCAAGGCCGGCCGGTTGGCGAGCGCGCGGGCGATGGCCACGCGCTGCTGCTGGCCGCCGGACAGCTCGCCGGGGCGCTGCTTGCCGTGCTCGGCGAGGCCGACCAGGGAGAGCAGCAGCTCGACCCGCTCCTCGCGCTCGGTGGGGTCGGCCTTGCGCAGCCGCAGCGGTACGCCGACGTTCTCGGCCGCGGACAGGATCGGGATCAGGCCGAAGGACTGGAACACGAAACCGATCCGGTCCCGGCGCAGCGCGAGCCGTCCGTTCTCACCGAGGGAGCCGATGTCGAGGCCGTCGACGGTGATCGTGCCGCCGTCGGGTGCGTCGAGGCCTCCGACCAGGTTGAGCAGCGTGGTCTTGCCGGAGCCCGAACGTCCCTTGAGGGCGACGAGTTCGCCGCGCGGCACGCTGAACGACACCCCGCGCAGTGCGTGCACGGCCGCTGCCCCGCTGCCGTACGAACGGTGCACCCCGTCCACGACGACCATCGGGGCACCGTCACCGGCCCCGGCCGCCATCGTCTCCGTGGCGCCGCTCGCGCTCTGTGTCATGCCCAACCCCCCGTACGCTCCTGTGTTCCGCGCCAGTATTCGTCACCGCCGTGCGGGCGGGCAATGGACGAGGTGCTATTCCTCCACGGGATCCGGCGTGGCGGGCCGGTCCGGTGTGGGGGCGGCGGGCCGGTCCGATGTCCGGGTGGTGGGCCGGTCCGCCGCCCAGACGCCGACGTGGTCGCTCTCGCCGGTCAGCCGGACCCGTCCTTGCAACCCGTACCGCTCGACGTACTCGCGTGGCAGCTGGAGCCGACCGGCGCGGTCGAGGACCGTGAACTCCTCGGCGAACTCCCGCTCCCCTCCCCGCAGCGTCTCCGTCGAGGTGCGCCCGTCGCGGATCCGTACCGTGCGGCGTACCTGCTCGGAGACCTGCGGGTCGTGCGTGACGACGAGAACCGTCGCGCCCAGTTCCTCGTTGGCGCGGCGCAGTGCGGCGAAGACGTCCTCGCCGCTCGCGGTGTCGAGTTCGCCGGTCGGTTCGTCGGCGAGCAGCACCCGGGGCGCGTTGGCGGTGGCGACCGCCACGGCGACCCGCTGCTGCTCACCGCCGGACATCTCGGATGGCCGGCGGTCGCGGCAGTACGCGAGCCCGAGGGTGCCGAGGAGTTCGGCCGCGCGCTCCTGCCGCTTGCGGCGTGGCACCCGGGCGTACTTCATGGGCAGCGCGACGTTCTCCTGGGCGGTGAGGTACGGGAGCAGGTTGCGGCCTGTCTGCTGCCAGACGAAGCCGACGGTGGCACGGCGGTAGCCGAGCCGTTCCCGCCGCCGCATGGCGAGCAGATCGTGCCCGGCCACGCGGGCTCGTCCCGCGGTGGGCAGGTCGAGGCCGGACAGGATGGACAGGAGCGTCGACTTCCCGGAGCCGGACGCGCCCACGAGGGCCACGCACTCGCCTTCGGCGACGGTCAGGTCGAGCCCTTGGAGGGCCTGCACCTCGACCTCTTCGGTGCGGTAGACGCGGACGAGGTTGTCGCAGACGATCACGCCGTCCTCGGGGCCGCGCGCGGGTGCGCGGCGCGCGCGTGCCTCCAGGTCGGCGAGCAGGGGAACGCTCGACTCCCGGTCGGTACCCGCCTGTTCAGGTCGGCTCATGACTCCTCCGTCCGGTGGGGGTGGGATCGACCCATTGGGCGTCGATTCGTGGTCGCGCCGCCGTCGGGGTGCGGCTGCTGTCGCGTCGTTCCGCGACCGATGTTGCGTCGGGCTGCGGTTGTCGGGCCGTCGGTACGGGGGGCGCTCCGGGGGCGATACGCCGCCCTTTCGCGGTCGGTACGCCGCCGATTCGCGGTGGGGACGCGACCGTCCCATCGTCGATACGCGGCCGTCCCGGCGACGATACGGTGCCGTTTCGTGGTCGGTGCGCGGCCGTTCTGTCGTCGGTACGCAGCTGTCCCGGGGACGGCGACACGGCGCCAACTCGAGGTCGGCACGCGGACGTTCCACCGTCGATACGCCGCCGCCCCAGGGGGATACGCAGCCACCCCACGCCGACACGGGCCCGTGCCCTCGTCGGTACGCCCCCGTTTCGCCGTCGGTACGCCATCGTCCCCGCGCCGTTCCGGCACCGTCCCAGCCCACCTCACTCATCCCCCC
>NZ_JAAKZW010000431.1 GCF_011044995.1 Streptomyces mesophilus
GTTCACGACCACGTGTCCCGCGGTACGCCCAGCTCCGGGCCCCGGTTCACGCCCCGCACGCAATCCCCGAGGGCCCTGCACAGAACCCTTACGCGGGCCCGGGCCCAGAACTCTTACGCAAGCCCGCACGCAGACCCGGACCCAGAACCCGCCCCCTCACGCAGCCTGAACGTCCAGCCGTGCCCCGAACTCCCGGACCACCGCCTCCTCGCCGAACGGCTCGAGGCGCTGCTGCAGATCGTCCAGGTACTCGGCCCCGCGGTTGGACCGCAGCGTCCCGAGCAGTTCCACGGCACGCATCCCCGTATGGCAGGCGTGCTCCACCTCGCGCCGCTGCACCTGCGCAGTGGCGAGCAGCACCAGACCGATCGCGCGCCGCCGCACCCGCGTCTCCGGAAGCCGGTCGAGCGCCTCGCGGGCCGCCCGCTCGGCCGCGTCGGCCTGGCCCAAGTCCCGGTAGCAGTGCGCCAGTTCATCGGCGAGATACGCCCGGTCGAAGTGCCGGATCCACACCGGGTCGTCACCGGACCCGGACCCGGGACCCGAGCCTGACCCGCTCGACTCCGCCCGCTCCATCGCCACCTCGGCCCGCGCGACCACCAGCTGGGTCGTCCGCGCGTCCCCGAGCAGCGCGTGCCCGCGTGCCTCCGCCGCGTAGAACATCGCCTCGGCCCGCGGCGTGACCCGCCCGCGCGCCCCCTCCTGCGCCGCGCGCGCCAGCTGTGCGATCTCGCGCGGATTGCCCAGCTGGGCCGCCAAGTGGCTCATGGACGCGGCCAGTACGTATCCGCCGTAGCCGCGGTCACCCGCGGCCTGGGCGAGCCGCAGCGCCTGGATGTAGTACCGCTGCGCGAGCCCCGGCTGTCCGGTGTCGATGGCCATGTAGCCCGCGAGTTCCGTCAACCGGGCCACCGCGGCGAAGAGTTCACGCCCCACCGCTTCCCGGTACGAGCCGGCGAGCAGCCCGGACACCACGGAGTTGAGGTAGTGCACGACGACCGGGCGCACGTGCCCGCTGCCGAACTGGTGGTCCAGCTGCGTGAGCGCGTCCGTCATCGCCCGCACCGCTTCGACATCGGCCGTACCGACCCGAGCCCCGGCCGACCGCGCCACCTGCTGGTCCATCCCGGTGATCAGCCAATCCCTACTGGGCTCGACGAGCGCGGACGCGGCCACGGACGAACCGGACAGGAAGTCGCGCCGCCCCACATCGCTGCGCCACAGCTCGCAGACCTGCTCGATCGCGCCGAGCACGGTGGGCGAGAACTGCAGCCCGACGCCCGACGCCAGGTTCTTGCCGTTGGCCATGCCGATCTCGTCGATCGTGACCGTGCGCCCCAGCTTGCGGCCGAGCGCCTCGGCGATGATCGCGGGGGCCCGCCCGCGCGGCTGCTGCCCGCGCAGCCAGCGCGCCACGGATGTCTTGTCATAGCGCAGATCGAGCCCGTGCTCGGCACCGCACATGTTCACCCGGCGCGCGAGCCCGGCATTGGAACAGCCGGCTTCCTGGATCAGCGCCTGCAGCCGTTCGTTCGGCTGCCGCGCTACGAGAGGCCTTGCGGCCATGGCGTACCCCCTGTGTGCGCCGGGTGTCTTTCGAAGAAGTGATCACTCGTGATGATCAATGCCCAGGTACGGAGGGGAAGATGCACAAGCCGTGACCGACCCCTCACAGCTGGCTACCCACCCCCGCTGCCGATCCGCTCGCGCGCCCCCGCCCATGCATCCATGCGCCCCGTATGCAGGATCGATGCGCCTGCGCGGCGCGCGGACAGCCCGTAACCCGCGGTGACGGCCGGAGTTGAACACTCCGTGGAAGAGACCATCACCCCCGCGACGGCCGACCGGATCCCTCAACAGCGCGGCGAGACGCTGCTCGACGCCGCCGTGCGGTATGCGGAGGAACGGCACTGGGACGTGTTCCCCGGCACCTGGCTCGAGATCCGCGAGGACTCCTCCGGCACCGAGTCCTGCTCGTGCGGCGCACACGCCTGCCCCCTGCCCGGTGCGCACCCGGCCCGCGAGGACTGGGCCACGCAGGCCACCGGCAGCGCCACGGTCGCGCGCCGGCTGTGGTCGAAGCAGCCGGGGTCCTCGATCCTGCTGCCGACCGGGCGCACCTTCGACGCGCTCGACGTGCCGGAGACCGCGGGTTTCCTGGCGCTCGCGCGCCTGGAGCGGATGGAGCTGACGCTCGGCCCGGTCACGCTGACGCCGAACCGCCGGATGCAGTTCTTCGTCCTGCCCGGGGCGACCGTCAAGATTCCCGATCTCGTACGGAAGTTGGGATGGGCTCCGGCCGCCCTCGACCTGCGCACGCTCGGTGAGGGCGACTGGGTCGCCGCACCCCCGACCCGCTTCGGCTCGCAGGGCGCCGCACAGTGGGCCC